>JACTVF010000378.1 GCA_019695435.1 Methanoregulaceae archaeon
CTAATGATGGATTATTCATACCTACTTGTTTAGTATTTGAAGAAATAGGATGGTTAGTTTGCAATGTCGAAGCATCAAAAATAAATTATGATAAATTAGTTAAAAATAGACCGCATAGTACAAATTTATTTGTTGCTTTATCTAATACAAATAATAAAGAAGTAAATATTTATAATTATAATGGTGATAATGGTGGAATGAATGGGATGAATGTTGACGAAGCTGTTAAAAGAATGTATGGGAATCCTTCAATAACCACTTGTCATACAAATACATATGATGCCCTTTTTGGTGATAATGATATTGATTTATTTGTTTTGGATATTGAAGGTCATGAAATAGAAGCTTTAGAAGGAATTAATTTTGACAGAAAAATACCAAAAGTAATTTGTGTTGAACATAATCATGTTGGTCTTAATAGAATAAAAGATTTTCTACAACAAAAATATATATTAGATTTTAATGATAAACTTAATGCAATATTTGTGAGGAAATAATGATAACATTATTTACTAGTTATTATGAAAATTATAGAAAAGATGATTTATTGTTTTCTATACAAAAAAATATTGAAAATAAATATCTTGATAAGATAGTTATAATTTGTGAGAATGAATTAAATATAGAAAATGAAAAATTAGTTAAGATTTCTTCAACCAAGAAACAACAAACATTTACTGATTTTTTTAACTTGGTAAATTCATTTGATAATCCAGATATAAGCATAATTTCAAATTCTGATATGTATATGGGTGATAATATAAATCTAGTAAATAATATGAAAGAGAATGAATGTTATGCTTTGACCAGATATGAAGAAAATGGTCATCTTTATCCATCACCACATCATTCTCAAGATACATGGATTTTTAAAGGTAAGATAAAAGAAATATGGGGTGATTTTGCTCTCGGTATAATAAGGGGATGTGATAATAGGATTGCTTATGAAATAGAAAAAGCTGGTTACATCATAACAAATCCTTGTTTAACTATAAAAACTTTTCATAAACATACTGTAAGAAAACCACCATCCAAAGAAGCGATACCTCAACCATATAAAACAATAATAGGAACTGCATTATGATGAATATAACCGAATTATTTAATACTTTCAAACATAAAATTGATTGGTGGTTTAAAAAGAAATGTAAAAATTATAGAGCAGCAAATGAAGCAGATGCTTTAGCATGGCAATTATATTTAGGTTGGAATTGTGATTGGAAAATGAATTCTGATGATAAAGATATTGTATTTGAAGGAACTAAAGAAGGAATAAAAGCAAATACGGAAAGGAATAGATTATTAGAAAAATTAGAAAATATTTTTGTTTCAGAACAAAAAGAAGGTGGAGAACCAACAACTGAAAGTTTGGCAATGTGTATAGATAAAGCTATAATAACATATATGAAAATAATAAATTGTAAATCTGAAAATCGTATAAAAGAATTACAAAAACAATTAGATTATATTTTAATAAATGCAGATAAATTGTATAATGATATTATGTCTGGAAAGAAAAATATAATAACTTTTTCTCATATGAAAGATTACATGTAATGAAATATTTAAAAATAGAAGGAAACAACGCAGGATTATTTTCTACTTTTCTTATTACCATTGATAATTTACTTTATTGTGATAAAAATAATATTATACCTACTGTAAATTGGTTCAATCCTAATTATTCTATCGGTAACAACAATAATGTTTTCAATAATTATTTTGAGTCTATTGGCAATGGAAAGGGAGAATCATCAAGGAAAGAATTTTATCATGGTTTTGACATTAATTATTTAACAGAAAATAATGATTATAAACTTGAATTAAGTGGAATAATAAATAAATATATCAAAATTAAAAAGGAAATTGAAGAGAAATTGAATTCTTTTTTAAATCAATATTTTACTGAAGATATAGTTGGAATTCATATTAGAGGAATGGAAGGCGACAATAATGGTGGTACTAGTCAAGAAAATTTTGATAAACTTAAAGATTTAAATTTTTATTATGAACTTCTTAAAGATGTTCCAAACAAAATATTTATAGCTTCAGATAACAACGAAGTTATTAATTATTTAAAAAATAAATTAGGTGATAAAATAATAACACAGGATATTTATAGATGTGAAAATTTTGTAAATACTGGACTTCATTTTCAAGAAACCGATAATTATAAAAAGGGTGAAGGAGTATTATTAGATGTATTGTTATTAAGTAAATGTAAAGAAATAAAAATGAGACAAAGTAATATTCCAGTTTCAGCTTTATTATGGAATCCAAAATTAAAATACGAGAGGTATGATTAATGTTAGGAATAGATAAAGATATTGTGGCTTATGAAGAATTCAAAAGATTAATAAATTTATATAATATTAAAACTATAGTAGAAACTGGAACATGGATAGGAAATACAACTGAATCATTATTATCTATTTGTGATAATGTTTGGAGTGTAGAAGTTAATAAAGATTCGTTTAATAAGGCATGTGAAAGATTTAAAGGTAATAATAATATAAAATTAAAATTATTGAATATGGATTCAGTAGAATTTTTAAAAAGATATATGAATTTTTTTCTACAACCTATTCTATTTTTCTTAGATGCTCACGGCCCACCTATCCCATTATTAGGTGAATTGGAAGTTATAGCCGATAATAAAATCAAACCAATAATAACAATACATGATTTTGCTGTTCCAAACAAAAACTTTAATAATGATGGATTTGATTTTAAATATATTGAATCATCATTAATTAAAATATATGGAAAAGATGGTTTCAATTATTATTATAATCAAGAATGTAATCGTCAAGGGAATAAACCAGAATGTGTTGGAATAATTTATATATTACCAAAGGTATAATATGATATACGATTGTTTTACTTTATTCAACGAATTAGATTTATTAGAAATTAGATTAAGAATAATGAATGATAAAGTAGATTATTTTGTCATTGCAGAGGCAAATAAAACTCATACAGGAAAAGATAAACCATTATATTTTGAACAGAATAGGGAAAGATATAATGAATTTTTAAATAAGATAATTTATATTCCAGTAA
>JACTVF010000379.1 GCA_019695435.1 Methanoregulaceae archaeon
GATCTGAATAAAGCTGTCGAGACGCTCCAGCTGGCGAAGACCCAGCACTGCATTGAACTCGGTATTGCGGAAATTCACTCCATCCGTCAGGAATAGGAAATTGAAATCAATGTCGGGGTAGGTCGCCTTGATCGCAGAGTGGTATTCGGCGGGTAATTCGCGCGCCAATCCGTGCGACCGTTTCATCACCAGAAGCTTGAACAGGTCCTCATCATTCGTGCAAATCATGCCTCCCTCTACAGAGGTCATCTGGTGACCCCAGTAAAAGCTGAACGTCCCCGCCAAACCAAGGTTGCCCACTTTTGTACCATTCAACTTTGCGCCTTGGGATTCGCAGCAGTCTTCCAAAATGGTTATATCACGGCCCTTCACGAGTTCTTTAATGCGTGGTACATCCGCCGGGAACCCCAAGAGATGAGCTAGGAAAATACCGCGCGTTCTGGAAGTGATCTTTCTCTCCAATTGTGGGTAGTCGAACGAGAGATCCTTCAAGTTCACGTCGACAAACACGGGTGTAAGACCGCAATGCATCACCGGTGTAATGGTCGTCGGCCAAGTCACGGCGGGCACAATGACTTCAGCACCGTCCTGCCAGCGGTGCAACTGCTTCACCGCGTTCATCAACAGCAGGTTGGCCGAACTGCCCGAGTTTACGTACACACAGTACCGGCAGGCCTGCCAGGCTGCGTAGGCGCGTTCAAATTCACGGACTTTCTCAAATTGGGTGAACCTGCTGGTATGGCGAATGAAATCCACCAACGCATCCAGGTCAGATTGCGTGATCACGTTTTCCTGAAGTTTCCAGAACATAGAGTCTCCGTTAAAGATTGGGTTTAGCTTGTGGGCTTGGCTGCTTGGGGCGACCGCAAATACCAATCGTATGCTTTCGCGATGCCGTCTTCCAACGAAGTCCGGGCTTTCCATCCCAAACCATTCAGGCGCGCCACATCCAAGAGCTTTTGTGGCGCGCCATCAGGTTTGCTGGCGTCAAAGACAATTTCACCTTTGAAGCCAACAATCTGTTTGACCACCTCAGCGATCTCCCGCACCGTCCAGTCCCGACCTAGGCCGATGTTGATCGGATCCTTCCCGGTAGAGTGTTGGAGCACGAATACTGCCGCGTCCGCGGCATCATCGACATAGAGCAGTTCCCGTCGCGGCGCGCCTGTTCCCCAAAGCACAACCTGGGCACTGCGGGCCAGCTTGGCGAGGTGGAACTTCTGAATCAATGCCGCCATCAAGTGCGATTGCTGTGGGTCGTAATTGTCGTTCGGCCCATACAGGTTTGTGGGAATCACGGAAATAAAGCGCATGCCGTATTGCTCATTGTAGGCCTGACACATCGACATGCCCGCGAGCTTGGCCACGGCATAGGGTTCGTTCGTTGGTTCCAGCGGCCCGGACCACAGGTGTTCCTCTTTCATCGGCTGCGGACACAACCGTGGATAAACGCAGGAACTGGAGAAAAACAGCAGGCTTTTCACCCCTGCTTGCCAGGCTGCATGAATCATATTGGTTTCGATCTGCAGGTTGGTGCAGATGAACTCGGCCCGGTAGGTCGTGTTCGCCAGTATTCCGCCAACCCGCGCAGCCGCGACGACAACGTGCTCAGGTTTTTCGTTCTCAAAAAAGGCCTCAACATCCGCCTGCCGTGTCAGATCCAGTTCCTCAGAGGACCGTAGTAGCAAGTTGTTGAATCCTGCTTCGTGCAGGCGGCGAACCATGGCCGAACCAACCATCCCACGGTGGCCGGCAACGTAAATCCTGCTTCGTTTATCCATAGGCAACGGCCTCTTCAGCTCTTGGATTCGTACAAACCGCGTTGCCAATCGATTGTAGCGCTAAGCCCTTCTTCCATACTGACAAATTCTGTCTTTCGAAACTCGGTTGTAACTTTCGTCAAATCGAGGTGCACTTCCTCAGGTGCGCCGGCAATCTCTGTTTGTGTGGTGGGAAACACGACTTCCGCGCCAGTAATGCGGCCGACCATCTGCGCCAACTCGCCAATGGTGACGGTGGAACGGCCTCCGACGTTGTACACCGGCTCCTCACCGTGGAGCAAGATTTGCCACAACAGCTCAACGGCATCGGAGACGTAGCAATAAGTGCGGACTGCAGTTCCCGAATCCAGCAACTCAATCCTTTTCTGGCAAAGCGCCTTCTCCACAAAGGAATTCAAGACGCGTTTATCATGCTTGCGGGTTCCTGGACCATAAATGTGGGCTAATCGTGCTGCGGTGGCGTGCAATCCACGCGCGTGGAAGGCATGGCAGATTGCTTCGCCACAGCGCTTGCCTTCGATGTAAGCCGATCGGGGGTGAGCAGGTGTGGTGATACCGATGTCTGTCTCAGTCAGGCAAGGCTTCCTCAAGCCACTATAGACTTCGCTGGAACTTATAAATAAAAACTTGCCATCGCGCCGGAGTCGATTCAGCAGCGCGATCGTGGCGCACGTATTGATTTGTAATGTTGCAGTCGGATTAGCCATGAACACGGAAGGCTGGGCATATCCAGCGGAATGGCAAATAAAATCCGCTTCGGGCAGTCGAGCATAATCAGCAAAATCAGCCAAATCGGCCCGCAGAAATTCAATCCGTCCACTGGACGCCAACTCATACAGATGCGGCGGTGGATCAGAAGCAATTTGCGCGTAGACTCGCAGCCGAACTCCGCGGTTCAACAGTTGCGCAAGACAGGCGAGGATATAGGTGCCCACCAATCCAGAGGCCCCTGTGATCAGAACGGTCGAATTCTGAAGTACATCAAAGTCGACATTCTCACAGGCATGAAGCGCGTCGCTCCATATGATTTTGTTGTATGTCATCGCCATCTGCTGTCGCGTGTGGTTTCCGCGTTATTCATGCACCGTCGCAACTAAAAAGGGCCTTTAAACTCGATCGACCTGAGTTCTGGGAGTTCTTCCGGAAGCCAATTGGTCTCCCGTCCGTTGACCATTGCATACGCGGCGGAGGCAATCCTGCGTGCATTGGGGTAAAAAAGATCTTCGAGGGTGGGGGAGGTCGGACAAGGGGTTGGGGCAAATCCCATCCGGCGCAT
>JACTVF010000380.1 GCA_019695435.1 Methanoregulaceae archaeon
CAATGTTGCCATTGATCTGGGTAGTTCCGGTAGTTGAGATTCCGGATTCGGACAGAATCACATAATTGCCTGCCGATCCAAGATTCACATTTGCTGAAGAGCCCATTACGCCGGGAATTATCGCGGCAGTAATCAGGAATAGCAATGCTATGCTAAACACAAGGGAGAAACTTCTTCCCCCACTTTTTTTCAAAGGTGTCATTTTGTACCTCCTTGATAATTACTAAAAATGCCGGTTTGGGTTAATAGTATCTGTGTCAGAATGCAGATTTTGGAACAAAATTTGAAACAATGTACCCGCTTTAGGAAGGAGTGGATTTTATCGCCAAGCGATCGGATATGGACGGAGATCACCGGGCACGAGTTCGCGGGCCGGGATCTCCTGCCATGTCCCGTCCCGGAGCACCCGGGCATTTGGCGCGAGCTGCTTTTTTAAAAGTTGAATGGCGTTCTCAGTTTTTTGCTCCTGGAAAAATCTGACAACCGCATTGGTCATGACCAGAAGGATGATGATGGCCAAGTCGTCCAAATGCATAATATCTGCCGAAATGATCGCAGCAATCTCGATCATTCACGGGATCGGTCCCCAGAAGTAAGACAGGGATTTAAGCGGCGGGTTCTTTTTTTCTTCAGGTATATCATTAAGGCCGTACCGGAAACGGAAACCAGTTGCCTCGATATTGGTCTGCCCGTTCATGGATCCACGGGGGTTCATGTGATTCTGTTGTTGTATCCGAGGCTATCGCACCGTCACTAAGATACAGGGATCTCCCGTTTCATCCGGCAATAGTAATCCCATAATTCCATATGCCTTTCGATTGGCAAATTCCTCATGAGTCTTTTAAAAACGTCCGGATAAAAAAATTACAAGGGTAATCAAAGGGGATGATCCTTTTGATAACAGCTAATGCCTCGTCACCTTCGGTTACAGGTATGACGTTCACGCCACGTTTTTCCGCAAGCCTGATCCTTGACTATCCATGCGATAATATCCTGTATCAGTCGACCCGTTCCAAGTCTCCAGTCCATGACAACTTCCGGATAAACGTTTATCTCACCGTACGGGGTGATTCTGGTCATGCATACTCCGTGCCCTGTCGTACTGAATACCGGCTAATAAAATTTTAGTTGTATTCCCGAAAATGAAAACAAGATAAATTACCGGGATATACCTCTCGCAGGCGCGGATCTGGAGTGAAAACAGGAGTCTGCTCCCTGTTTTCCAACAGGAAGATCAGACTTTCTTTGACATGTCTGCCTTCATGATATATTTCACGAGCAGGAACACCACCAGCGCAATGATAATGAAATTGATAATGGCACCGACAAAGTCACCTGCCATGAAATTGATCGGCCCGACCGGAAGAAGCGCAGTCTGCCAGTTCCCGCCAGGGAGAATGACGCCAACTACCGGCATGACGATATCCTTTACCAGCGCCGTGACCAGCGCCGTTGCTGCGGTCCCGATGATAAATGCGACAGCAAGACCGATAACCTGGTTTTTTTTCAGGAACTCAACGAATTCTTCTTCGAAACCCCGGGCATCTTTGCCAAGTTTCATGACGTCCTCCCTGAGTTCTTCCTCTTCATCTTCAGAATTCTTTATGTCCATCATGTATCTCCTGCGGGATGCGGACATCCCTGCACTTCGTCAAAATAACCGGGCCCGATGCTTGAGGCCGTCCTTTAAGCGTTCGTCAGCGGGCACTCTCGCTAAAATCTCTGCATCTATAGTAGTTCACTCCTGATGCCCGGCCTTATAAATCAGTATCCTGGTGTGTGAAAATAATCATGCTGGTGGGGCAGGCACCGTCGTTATTACCAACCCGACCATGGTGCAGGGTACCGGTGGCTGGATGTCCGGACTTATTTCGACATCCCCTATACCAGAGGTAATAGATCGTATTGAGGAACATGGCGGAGTTGTTTTTGACCGGGTGACCGCATGCCTCGATCCGTTGGGAGGAGCGAGTCTTGCACAGAAAATGGGGTTTTCCCGTATTGCAGTTCCCATCTCGGATCCTGATAGGGCAGAAATTATTCGCACAAATAATCCAGATGCCCTTCTCTTCGGTGTTCACATGAGTGGGATTACCGAAAATGGAGCTCAACGGATCGTTGCGGTTTCGGATCCTGTCACCGGGTGTGCATCGAAAATAGTCGGGATGCTTGCCGGAAAAAAGGCGAGTCTTCAGGTAGGGGCTATTATACCGATTTTTGCACTTACGCTCAGGGGAAAGGATCTTATTATGAAATGGATCCTCGAAGCAAATGAAAAATTTTCCCCGATACCGTTCCGGCTCCCGGTGGTTTGCAACCGGCAACCGGAACCGCTTATATAAATTCCACCCCACAATCCCCCCTTCCACATAGAGAAAGACCGCGGTTACCCTGATCGGCAATACGGTGACCAGCCCCGACGTGAGTGTAAATCTCGTTGGCTGGAAACAATGAACGAGATCGAGCGGATCTTAAGTTGGGGGGTTTAATCAAAACACCATTGAACGAAAAGGTGGTGCTAACTCATCACCTGCTGACAGATTTATCCCTCACCTCTTTTATGGGTCGATCCCCGCTTCTTATGAAAATCGAAACAAGATATGTATAATCTCGTCAGTGTTATTATCTTTCATAAAGAGATATACGCTTATGAGGGGGCCGCAAAAGCCGGGAGCCACAAAAACAAGTGCGCCGGAAGTCCGGCTCATGTAACCTGAAACGCGGTGATACCCATCGAGCAAAAAAAACTCTGGCTGAAACTCCTGCTTATTGCCTTCCTAATTCTCGCCGTCGCAGCCGGAGTCTGGGCCGTGTATACGATCCTGCAGGCACGTACTCCCGTCCGGATCGGTGTCCTCCTTCCTGTCACCGGTGGCGTCGATATCAAAGAACCGCTTGAATGGGCAAAAGATACCATCAACCAACAGGGTGGCGTCGGTGGACGGCCGATCGAACTCGTATACATGGACACCGGCACGGGCAACACCACGCAGATGGCTGAAGAACTCCTTGCAGATGAATCCATACAGATTGTCATCGGGCCCCGGACCAGCGACG
>JACTVF010000381.1 GCA_019695435.1 Methanoregulaceae archaeon
TCATCCTTGTCACCGGAACATGGTTTGTGCACGGGGAATTTGATGCCGGTCAAAATAACTTCGGAGACGATGAAGAAGGTACGGGAGACTATAACCGGGACTGTATCCGATGAAGCAGCAGGATGACCCCGGACCTGCGTGTGCACTCAACGGGGATAGAATGACCATTCCGGCTACAAACTGGGCGATATCTGCAATTTCCCCTGCATCCAGTCAACTATTTATTGCAAAATATCCAGATCATAGATATACACCGCAGGCGAACAGCCCACGCCCCGGGAGTTTCTGATGATATCTGTTCTGTTTGTGGATGACAACACTGATTTCCTCGCGCAGTTCCGCCCGTTTTTAGAGAAGACCGGGGAAGTGCGGCTTGACGTAGTTTCGTCCACCAAACAGGCAATCGAGAAGCTCAAGAGCCGGGCCTTTGATGTTATCGTCTGCTATGAGGAAGTATCGCCGGTGAACGGGATCGAGTTTGTCTCCGATATGGATGGCATCGGGTTCCTGCGCTACCTGCGCTCCGTGGGAAACCCCACACCGGTTATCATCTTCCACCGGCGGGGTGAGAGCCGCGTTGCCTTTGAGGAGGTCAGTAACGGCACCGAGATCATCCTTCCCAGGACTACCGATCTGCGCTCACCGGCGGCAGACCTGGTTACGCTGATCAAGCAGACAGCATTGCGTAAAAAATCGGAGCGCGACATCAAACTGCAGAACGATCAGCTGACCGCGATCCTTTCGGCGACGCCGCTCGGGATATTCCAGATGCGCAACGCTACGCTCGAGTGGATAAACCACCCGCTTGCGGCGCTTCTCGGCACATCAGAGTCTGCCATTGTGGGAAAGCCGGTACGTTCGCTCTTTAAGACCGAGGAGGAGTTAGGGCAGGTCTGCCGGGATCTCCAGATCCACCGGGATGCTCTCGGCAACGGTTGCGCGGAATGCGAACTCGTGAGGGCCGGTGGGGGAATTATTGCCTGCACCCTGCAGGCCCGGCTCCTCGACCCGCTCGATGCAAAAAAAGGCGGCACGGTAGTTGTGACCGATATCTCCGACAAGAAGAAGATGCGGGATGCCCTTAAGGAGAGCGAGGCGAAGTACCGGGAGATGATGCAGAACGCCCAGAGCATCATCATACGGATGGATATGCAGGGCGTCATCACCTATGTCAATTCCTACGCCGCGGCATTCTTCGATTTTTCCGGGAGCGACCTTGTCGGGAAGAACGTCGTCGGAACGATCGTGCCGGAGAAGAACCGGGGCGGCCACGATCTCTCGATGATGGCAAACGATCTGGGGTTCAACGCTGAGGGGTACGCGATCAATGTGAGTGAGAACATCCGCCGGAATGGGGATGTTGTCTGGATCGCATGGATCAACAAGGCAATCCGCGACCAGCAGGGTCACATTGTTGAAGTTCTCTGTATCGGCCATGATATCACCGACCGGAAACAGACCGGTGCGGTGCGGATCAGCACCGATACGTGGAAAGATCAGGTCGTCGCCGATACCGATGTGCGGGAAGAAGTCTTTGATTCTGTCTTCCATATCTGTACCGAGATCTCGATCGAGGGCCGGGAAGGCAAAGCGGTCGGTACGACCTTTCTCATCGGCGATACCAGGAATGTGCTTGCCAAGTCCCGGCAGATCATGCTCAACGCATTCGAGGGTCATGTCCCCGAGATGCGCATGGTAACGAACCCGGACCTCAGGGAAAACATCAAGGAGTTCGCCCAGCTTGACGGAGCATTCGTAATCTCGGGCGACGGGTTTATCGAGGCTTCGGGCCGGTACATCACGGTAGACTCAAGCAAGGTGACACTCCCCAAGGGGATGGGCACCCGGCACAACTCGGTTGCGGCGATCACCAGCGTGACCCGGGCCGTGGGCATTGTCGTGTCCCAGAGCGGCGGGGGGATCACGATCTTCAAGAACGGGCAGATCTTAAAGAAGATCACGCTGTGAGGGCGGTTTTTGAAAAAAAAGATTTCCCACCATCTGCGATTCTCCCCCCTCCTCGCTAGCGCTCGGAGTCGCTCGGGCGCCTCGTCGGGCCCTCGCTGGACAAGTGCCTTGATAAAAATCCGGATCCAAGTAAGTGTGTAGCGCAAAACCCGACGAGGCGTTTTGCGCGTCGGGCATCGCTCCACATCATGCCCGGAAAATATCGCAAAGAGATTTCGTACTCTGGCATCTTCGAAATTTTGGCGCCGCCGGATGCATTCGAATGTCTCTCGCCTGGTACAGGGACTTCCTGCCGGTCGTGGAAGGCATCACAATGGTGGTACAGGGGCATCAGCCCCCTATCCACCCGATCTAAGCTACACTAATCCGGGCCCTTATTGAGCCCGGATTCACCCTCCCGGGATCCAACGGAGCCCGTATCGGGCTCCTTTTCAAAACAAGCCCAAATCAGCATTATTTTAACAATTGGACGAATTAAAACGTTCGTATAAACGCAATTTGCAGCCCGATCCGATGCCAAACAGGTGTTTGCATAATCCCGAAAAAAGAGGCTGCCGGCAGGCCGCTATGGGCCGTTTACGGGCATTATATGGAGCCCAATTTAGGCGTATTTTGGTAAATAGCTAGTTATACGTGCCCGGATATACTTCCACTGGAATCGGACGGTTTTACGGGCTTATTTGGGATCCCTTAAGGGAAGAAGAGTATTTTTCACTGCATGAACATTACTAATCCGCCGCGGGGGCGCCCCGTCGGGGGCGGCGGCTCTCCTCTCTCGTGGGGGTGTGGGGGCGACAGCCCCCACGATATCCCCATTATACAATCATGAGCCTACTGCCCGGTCAAAAGTTTTCTGGAAAAGCCCGGGTCAAGAGCTGACAATTCCGGAAAAAGATCAATCAGGCAGCGGAACATTTTGAAAAAAGATCGATCACGCAACTGAGGATTCCGAAAAAAATTCGACTCAGCTGCTGATCATTTTGAAAAAGGGGTAGAGAGTTCCCCGGTCTTCGCAAGAACCGGTCTATTAGGAATTATACGACCGGAACGGCACATACTGGTCCAGGATCTTGACCGC
>JACTVF010000382.1 GCA_019695435.1 Methanoregulaceae archaeon
TGCCTAAGATCCTCTCTACCACAGAGCAATCTATTCTGGCATTCTTTGAAATTATCCTGCATTATGTCAATCCCGTAGATGGTTGATAGCGCCTTTTCAAATGGAATACCATTCTCCAATTTTCTTATGAGGACTTCAGATAAAAATTGACCATCCCCACACGAATTATCCAAAAATGTCTTTTTTGGATCTTTAAATAGTTCTTGTGGAAGTTGATCCAACATTTCTTGAACTAATGGGGTCGGTGTAAAGCATTCACCATTTGTTTTTATACGAAGTTGATTCCTTTCGATAATTGATTCATGATTTCGAAGGTGCGTTGTTTTACTTGATATTTGCTTCGACATACGCAATTTCTTCTTTCGTTAAATTAAAATATTTGTAAAGTGCTTTATCAGTCCATTTTTTGGATAAAGTTACTTTAGGTATAAATTTTAATTGAGGGCTTCTCAATGATCGACTGGTTTTAGTTTTTTCATAAATAAATTTGCATAGATTACTTTTAAGATAAGTAGCTAAATTCATACCAATCATTTCGTTGTCTACAACTGTCGCAGTATATCCTTTTTTCACGGCTATGCCAGGGGGAATATACCAAACAACATCTAGATGATTTTTGGAATTACTTAAAAATGATGTAATAACTCGGTGATTTTTGATAGTCGTATCTGAAGAGAATGTTTTTTCATATTTAATGTCATCTTTAGATATTTGAATCACTGTGTTGACTTTACGTGAATTTGATGTGGAATCAAATTCACGTCGATCAAATTTAATCCAACTTGTGGTAGAATTTATCACATTACATTTCGTTAAAATCTCACTGAGAATTTTCTTTTCAATTAAGTAACTTGCTTTACTACTATTAATTGAATATGTTTCTCCATCCATTGAATGTATATCAGTTACTCCGTAATAATTTTGATCGTAAATAAAATACATGGTTTTAACATTTGCTGTTTCGAATGTTCTGTTGGATAGAAATTGTACGCATTTTGTGTGATTATTAAGAAGCATTGAACGAATGGCTCGGCCATGCCGTTCATCACTGATGCTGCATGAGGCAGGAATTATCATGGCAACAGTAGTAGCCATATTTATTGCCTTATTTACGAATTTTTGATATATTGGAATATTACCTATAGAACTATCATTATAGGGTGGATTTCCAACAATAACATCAAATTTCATATCTTTAATTTCACTCCAATCTTTAACTATAAATCCTAATCGAGTTAAATGTTCTTTATAATAAGGAAAATATTCAGCGCACGTAATTTCAGCATTTGGAAAAATTTTTCGCAATGTCAAGGGTAATGTACCATTTAATGCATTTATTACGCATATTTTATTATAACAATTATTGCTCATGGTCAATAAATCATTTCCAATTTTATCCGCTAATTCAAATGGTACATAAACTAACCCAAGTTTTTGTTTAAATTTAGAATTACAAAATACTTCTGGATAACTATCTCTTGGCTCTAAATCTTTGTATGCCAAATATTTATCTCGGTAATGATCTGAAATAAATTGCTCAAAATCAACATCTTGTTCAATTAAATCAAAAATTAAATCAATATTCTCTTTACCGAACATTTCAATCAAAGCTGAATTTTTCAAAACACGTTTATAATCATAGTCTGCGGTACTAACAGAAATCCATTGAGATTCTGCAACAATGGTCTGCACTAATTGCACAATTTTTTCAATTGTAC
The DNA here is from genome assembly GCA_019695435.1 of Methanoregulaceae archaeon. GTDB lineage: Archaea > Halobacteriota > Methanomicrobia > Methanomicrobiales > Methanospirillaceae > Methanoregula. Next base: position 1,719 of record JACTVF010000382.1, read on the forward strand.
CAATAGATTTCTTTGTTTGATTCATACCTGTAATTCTAACAGTTTTTTTAACTTTCGATCCGTTTGAATCACTAAGTGATGATTTAGGTGTTTTAAATTTGAATTGTTTCAAATTATCAATATTGAATTTTGAAAAATTTAGTTTTGAAATAAATGATGTTAATACTTGGGTTGAGAGTTTACCGGATGCTTCTTTTTTAGACCATTCAATAAGCTCTTGTAAAATATCTGTTGGATTAATCTGAACATAATCTTTCGTTTGAATATCATATTCACTAAGTGGTATACATTCTAGAAAAGAAATAAGAGAATTACCACTTAAAAGTTCATTCGTTTTTGCGAGTTTACCCAAAATCAAACACAATATTTGCCCTGGAACAACTGAATATAGTTTAACACAATTTTTTCCATTTAATGGTCGAATCATTCTTCCTAGCAATTGTTCAAAATTTGCAATATTTTCAATTTTGTCAAATAAAACAATATGACCAAGATCTTCAATGTCAGTGCCAGTAGTAAATTTACCACAGGTTAAAATAATCACCTTTTTGTAATCTTGGAGCAATGCTTTAATATGATTTCCGATGGTTCTATTATTTGATCGAGCATCTTTTGCTACAGTGTAACTATCTACAAAATGAATATCACGAATATTATAATTCAATAGTTTAGCTAATATCGGCATATATTCTCCTGATGAAGTACCATCCTGACCATTTGGTAATACCCACAATCCACAATTTTTTGCAATATCACTCAACTGGCAGTCATTCACAATGCTTAATGGATTTTTCTGTTTTGCCCGAGTATTGATATAGAAAAGTTTTGCAAGTTCAATTATTTCCGCACCTAAAATGAATTGATTCTGATTCATAAGGAATAATTTACGCGGATCAAATCCCTCTTCAGTTGTATATAGATTTCGAATATTTAGACTTGTATCACAAAATGGCGTATTAATTATATCAATTTTAATATCAGGTAGGTTGGTATTGATTTTATTATCAATCCCCCAAAGAAGTGTTCTTGCTAAAATTTGTTGTTCATTTGGGTAAAAATCCATACTATTGTATGGTGTTGCTGATAGATCCAAAGTATAGTTACTTTTAATTTCGCCTAATCTTTCACTGGTGGTCGCAGCATTATATTGAAAATGGCGTTCATCACGAATCCACAAATCAACTCCAGTAGCTAATTCATTATATTTTTGTCGGATTTTATTTTTAGTAATATCAATATCACTTAAATCTTTATATCGAGCATCTTGAACGGTAATGCAAATGAAAAGTAATTCGCCTTTTTCTGCACGAGTTCGAAGGTCTGATATT
>JACTVF010000383.1 GCA_019695435.1 Methanoregulaceae archaeon
AGGACTTCCGGGTCACCATCGAAGTCCCAGCCCTGTATGGCGCGGGCGATGAGCCACGCGATGGTCGTCTTGCCGCATCCGTACGGCCCGGTAAGCAGGAAGCCGCGCGGAACGTCTCCGCTGTCCAGCTTCTTGAGAAGCATGGCCACCTGTTTTCCGAGGCCGATTACTTCTCCAAATACTTTTGGCCGCATCGTGAGAGAGAGTGTGCTACCGCTCATGCTTCCTCCTGAAAGAGTGGGGAGTTGCTGCCATACAATTGCTCGTCCGTTACAACGCCGCTGGTACGCAGCCCCGCCCGCACCAGTGGCTCGATGAACACCGTGTAGCCGGTGAAGATGTTGTTGCTAGGCGTGGGGTATTGACGAGCGCCTCACCCGCTTCCTGCCTACGCTGCCGGCCTCCGCAGCAGCCAAGAGCGCGGGCAGCTTCACCAACCGTTCGACTTCCTCGGTGGTGACGCCCCACACTGTGATGCCGGTTTCCTTGGTGATGTTCCAGAGGCCGTCGCGGCCCGTCTCAACCGTGCTCGTCTCGCCATCGACGTCCGGAAATTGCATCCCGTTGTGAACCATCTGGCGCGCCCTCCTTTGGGCGTGGGTCAATGCTATACTGACGGCGGTGGTCCTTGCAAGTTTACCGTGGTAACCTCGTCCTCGGGGTCCGGCGGCGTATGCTCGTAGATATTGCAAAGCTCCTCGATGGAGATGTAGCCCATGTGGAACATCGCCCGCGCCCACTTCCGCGAGAGCTGAGTCACCGCCGGAGGCCGAGGCGGAAGCGGTGATGCCTTACGAGCCAAGGCCAACCAAAGATGACGAGTGGCTATACCAGCTGCCAACAGCAGGGCGGCCTCGATGATGTACCGTGTTAACATCCGAACCTCCTGCGGCTGGTGTTGCCCGGCATGAGCCCGGCGTTGACCCGGCGCGAGAACTGCTGCGCCCGATTGCGACGCGACCGGCGTGACCGGCACGTGCGCATGTACTCGTAAATGGCCAGCTCCCCGGCGCGTGCGCCCACCTTACCGAGCACATCGACCGGGACGCCTTGGAACTCCACGCCAAGCGACGCGAAGTGGCCCTTGGCCGCGTCGATGATGGGCGCGATGAGCCGCCGGAAGATGCGCAGAGCAGCGCTCTTAATCGTCTGCTCCTTCTTCGGCATGTGGCCCTTCTTCGGAGGCTTCGGCACGCAGCAGGTCGGGTTGTGCTCCTGATGCTTTTCACGCTGGGCGATGCGGTGAAGCTCCGCCACCATCGGGATGCCGGTCACCTTGTGTATGGCGAAGGTTGGCTGCGCCTTCCGCAGCCGCTGCTCCTGCAGCGCCGTCAGCTTGGTGCGGTCGCTGGTGTTCAACTCGGGCCGCTCCGCCGCGTGCTTGTCACAAAGCGGACGCACGTAATTCGGGTCCGCCGTGAACAGCTCTTTCTTCGTGGCGTATTCGAGACACACCGAGCAGCGCGTGGGGTAAAGCCGCCCGTAGCCCTTGTCGTCAAAGACGATGTAGGACTGTTCCGCTTCGTCCAGTAGCTCGATGGAGTACTCGAACGGCACCGGCTTTGGTTCCGCTACCGCCGCTTGTTCTTCAGTCATAGCTTCTCCTTCGAAGACTTAGTCTACCACAACTGCCAGGCCACCCGCAAGTCCGGCTTCAGGCATGCCTCGAAGAACGCCACCTCCTCGTCGGTCAGCTCCGTTGGCTCCCCGGCGTGCTGCGCCTTGATTTTCGCAGTGCAATCGGTCTGGTACTCGGCGTCGATGATGTTCAGTTCCTCGATTATGACCGCCTCGATGTCGTCGGTCATCTCTACAGCTGACGCCCGCAAGGAAAGGGTAGCTTCTTCTGTCATACCAAGAAGCGCCGCCTGCATCATAGGTGATGCCACAAGCAGCCGATGTATTTTGTCATTGAGGGTCATCGCTTGGCCTCCAAGGTCCCAAGGTCGCCTCGGTTATTGTGCACCGCTCCCAGCCCAATCAGGTCCAGAGCGCGGGCGTCTGGGATACGGTGGGTCTGCCAGTGGTTTTCCTTTTGCAGGGTCTTCAGCGCCTGCGTGGTCTGGACGTCCATGACTCCGGTCACGCGGACCGCTATACCATAGCGCCGAAGAGCTTCCTGAATCTGCCGGGCGCGGTTCGGTCCGACCTGCGCCGACGCCACTGCAGCGAACAGTACCAACGCAATCAGAATGCGTCGCATCTGGCCTCCATCAAGCGAGCCCCGGCTGGCTGGTCCATGTACTCCGCGACATCAAGCACTTGCACTTCGCGGTATACCGGCGAGTGCGGTTTCGTTCTGGCCATTACAATAGCCAAGGGCCTGTCAGGCAGTGCATGAGGATTACACGCGCTGCAGTAGATTGCCGTCGTTTCTCCGCTTGGAATATACACACCGTGGTCGCATCGATTCACGTTCGAACCCTCCTTTGACAGTTTGGATGCGGTTGCTTTCTATAGTCCGTACTTCGCGTTCCTTTGGTCGCGTTGCATGACTGGCATAGCGGCTGGATGTTGTCGATATTACTCGACCCACCGCTCTTCACCGACACCACATGGTCGCCAACAAGTTTGCGGCGCTTACCACAACACAGGCATCTATGATTATAGCGGGCCTTGAGCACCCACCATTCGGCTGGGGAGTGAGAACTGCCTGCGCCCGTCTTGCGAGTGCGATAGCGACGCCAAATAGGTTCTCCATTCTTGTGCAGCCATTTCTTCTTCCCTGCCTTTCTCTTTGCTGAAGCCTCGTACGCTTGATACGACCCGGCGCTTTGGACGATGCGTCAATCTTTGACATCGTCAAGATAGGTCAGCGCCATACGGTACCGCTTCCGAAGGTCCATCAGCTCGGGCGTTTCTTCGGGAGCCAGCCGCGTGCGGTCCAAATTGTCCTGCAAATCGTTGAGCTTCACATGGCGCGCCACCCGGTTCTTGGCCACGCGCTCGATGTAGAAACGGTAGCCTTCGCCGGGGTCACGGGTGATGGTACTCAGCGCCTCGACGATGTCGCGGTCGAACAGCTGCCGCAAAG
>JACTVF010000384.1 GCA_019695435.1 Methanoregulaceae archaeon
AGGCGGCGTCGACGAAGTCCAATTTGAACCAACAAGCAAGCGTATTTACTACACCGGGACAACGGGCTTCGTGGAAGTGTTTAAGCAGACCGACGCCGACCATTACGAGCGGCTGGGGAAGGTAACGACCGGCGCCATTGCCAAAACCACGCTCTTGGTCCCTGAACTGAAGCGGTTTTATGCCGCCGTCCCCAAGCACATCATTTTGACTCCCCCAATTCCGCAATCGAAGGAAGCCACCATCGAAGACGCGAAGATCATCGTGTATGAAGTGGTGCCATGAGCTTCCGCTATCGATCTCCACAGTGAGAACCTGATAGCGAGACGCTCTCCTGTACTACCCGGAGCGGTTCGCGCAGCAGATGTTGGGTCACAATTCCAAGGCGGTGCATCATGCCTATCTGGAAGTCTTTACCTTCGACAAAGACCACACGCCTGGTCTTTGCCAACTGCGTCAAGATTGGGTTAAGATTTGAACCAAGTATCTGGAACACTTCCTGGAGTTCCTTCGAGTCTCTGACGTGTCGCGCAGAGCGGAACCTTTTGTTCACATTCAGAAGCGCTTGCGGCTCAACCTCGGAAATTATCTCAGCAGAGTGAGTGGCGATAATAATCTGGGGAACAAGTTCCCTTAGTAATCCCACCAGTTGCCTTTGTAGGTCCGAATGGAGATAAATATCTGGTTCATCAATCACGAGAAGCGCCGCGTTCTTTGCCTGAAGGATAAATGTCAACATCTGGCACCACACTTGGAACCCAAAGCCTGCCCAAAAAATCTTTCGCGGGAAGCGTTCCTCAGGGCAGAACATGCACAAAATAGTTTTGTCTTCCCGCTGAATCACCTCGGTCGGCTGAATGTCCATCCCTGGCCAAGTCTCCTGAATGGCCTTCCGAAACTCCGCAAATCCATCCGGATAGTGATACCAAATATTCCTAAAGTTTCGAGATGCCCCATGGGTGAGAAGGGCAGCCCGAGCTGCTTCCTTTCGAAAAAATCGTTCATTATGCTCGACTGGCCCTAAAGTCGGCACAAACGCGATGTCCACATCAAAGTGGCGTTTGAACTCGGATGGCGATCGGGCAGGCGACTCCCCCACAGGCAAAAGAAAGCATTGCCCGCGTTCTGGGAAGTAAAGATTCAAGCCGTTGCCGTTCGAGAGCCGAAATTCAATAATCGCAGGATTCGACTCATCGTAATCATGGAAAACGTTCTCCGTCGAAACCGGTAGCCCCTCAAGTATCACTGGGTGCGCTTTCGCGTCGAAACCTTTTGGGTCATTTATCAAGATAGGGATCTTCGAACGTGCTCGCCTGATCCCCTCCGACAAAATCTTCAACGCGTCAAGGACAGTTGACTTTCCTGAATTATTTGGCCCCACGAGAACATTGAAGCGGCCCAGACTAATGCTGTAATCTGTGAATGCTTTGTAATTTCGAAACCGGATTGAAGTTATTCGAAGTTTTTCGCTCATATGTTCCAAGGAATCACGTAAAAATTGTTGGTGGCTTGGTTATACCCATGTTTGGTTGAACAAGCAATGTTCGTGCATGTGCCAGCCGTTTTGCGACGAGAGCGGCGTTGGGTTCGCAGCTCATTTAGCGGAGAATTCAACGCCGCTTTGGTCGAACCATTCAATTCTGCTGAATGACGAAACTTGGTTGTCGGAATGAAGCGGCAACCTGGGCGAAGTGCAGCGGTGGCGCAGTTCGGTCGCGTGGGGGTGTCTTGGGGCAACCTGGGCGGCCAAAGATTTGCCGGCACGCCTTGATGTCGCGGCGACGGCGAAACTGCTCGGCTTCGCGGAGCATGACATTCAGATTTTGATGGCCGTGGGCAAGCTGGCGCCGCTGGGCGATCCGGTCCCCAACGCGCCGAAATGGTTTGCGGCCGTCGAAATGATACGGCTGGCTGCTGAACAAGACTGGCTGCACAAGGCTACCAAGGAGGTTTCCAAATACTGGAGAAACAAGCACGAGCGGCGCCAAACGTCTTCACCCTCGTCATGCACGGCGCGACAGCAAGCGGCATGACAACACTGGAACCGGTGGGAACACAAGAAGCTGTTACGCCCAACTTACCGCTTTGCAAGCTGCGATATGCCAAACTGTTAGGGTGATTTATTGTAATGTTTGGGGCCTGGTGCGCAAGGCGTGGATGGCAGTCTTTCGGTGATAGCCAAGGACTTCGACCGCCTGGGTGAAAAGTTTGCGTTTGTGTTTCCGTCCCGCTGCAACTTACCGGGGGCGCAAGTGGGACAGGACTTCGTTTTTGGTTTTTTGGCTCATAAAGTCGTGCATAAATCGGATAACACGGACTTTTGGCGCAACGACCCGTTTACGCAAACAGGTCTTCCTTCCGCCTGTAACAAAACTTTTGGCGCAAATCGGTCCTGCAAATTAGCCTAAAATTAGCTTGCTCTCCTGAGCTAATTGAGGTTGAATACTATTATTAGCTCGAGTCAGGCCTCACGACGGAGAACTTTTTATAATTCTTGACATGAACACACACAATCGTCCAACCATCCATTCACTCAACCATCAGCTCACCGGGTGGTGTCTCGCGCTGGTTTGCGCCGGGGCAACCACCGTGCGCGCGGCCACGATCACAGTCACCAACACCGCCGACAACGGGGCCGGCACGCTGCGGGCCGCGCTGGCCAGCGTGGCGAACGGCGACACGATTAACTTCGCGGTGAGCTTGCCCGCCACCATCACACTGACCACCGGCGAACTTCTTGTGACGAACAGTGTGTCCATCATCGGACCCGGCTCCGGCAATCTGGCAGTCGACGGCAACGCCGCCAGCCGCGTGTTTCACATCACCAACGCGGTAACCGCCAGCATTTCCAGACTGACCATCACCAACGGCGTCACCTTCGGCTATGTAAACCCCGGCGCTGGCATATACAACGACCATTCAACGCTGACGGTGAGTAACTGCACCATTAGTGGCAACACGTCGGGCTACTTGGGTGGCGGCATCTGCAACGGTGGTGACGCCGGCAGCGCGACACTGACGGTGATCGCCAGTAC
>JACTVF010000385.1 GCA_019695435.1 Methanoregulaceae archaeon
AAACCGACGAGCCTGAAGCCGATGACTAGGCGATGGGTTCCTCTTCGGCCGAATTGTTTTCAGCAAGCGACGGCGAGTTGAGCAGCACCAACAGAGGCTCTTCGGATTCCGCGTCGATGTTGACGGGTTCGTCCATGTCTTTCACCGCATCTATTCAATGCGCTCGGCTCTTAGTAGATGTCTGGCCATTCGCGCAAGAACACCTCGTAGGGGTCGACAGCTTCACCCGGTTTATAGAAATTCTCCGCAGGCTCAACGACTAAGTAACCCTGGGCGCCGTTCACGGTCACGACCCAACGATTCAGGAATCCTTCGTAGCCGAGCAACGCGAACGGCAGTCCATCCTCAAGGGCGAAGCGCACACCTGATTCCCATGTCATGTCCTCAAAGGGTGGAAGGGTTAGCGTGACCGTAGTGCAATAGACGGGCCAATCATGTCGAAGCATCGTGACTGTTTCGACACTCGGATCCCGTAAGTCAGGCAAACTGATTTCGAGCAGCTCTGCCATGCCGCGCGGAAATAGGGTGAGCGGTGCTCCAGTGTCGACAAGTGCGGGGGTTGCTGGCGTTTGCAGGTCAGAGAGTGAAAGTACGACGTCAACCATCGGACGCGAGGTCCTTCGTCCTCCTGGCACAAGCTCTTGCTCGCGCCAGGGAAAAGTGTGGAATTTGACCTCTATTAGCCCACCCCAACGATGTAGCTATCAGAAGCAGGACGGACGTATTCGATGGTCATTCCCGCGACAGGTAGCCGTGACGCCTTGATCTTCGTGGCCAACTCGCTTGAAGACGTTGCGCTCAACACGACCGTCCCGCGCTGGACGGCCACCCACTCGCCTTCATGGCCCTCAAGCTCCTTCGGGAAGGGGAGTCGGCGAACCTGTTTCGCTGGTTGGCGACCAATAGGCACGAGTGGAGCGTATCGGCGGCTTCCTAGGCGTGCCAGGCGTGCCCGGCATCTGCCCCAAGTTTTCCCTGGTAGAAGTACACGCACGTAATTATCATAGCAGAATTCGCGCGGAACGCGCGAATTGTTCATAGAATTCGCGCGAAGCGTGGTTGCGTTCTGTCTTGACTACCGGCACAGCTTGTGGACCAGCCGCCTGCAGTCAGAGCGCCCGAGTAACGAAGTGGCGCGCTGCGAATCCGTCATGTCGCGAGTTGAGCTGCGGAAGTCGAACTCCGCGGGGCACCGCGGCAGGTGCTCGCGACTGACGTGGTGGTGCGTCCCGTCGATTGACCGCTTGAGCTGGGAAAAGTAGTCCCCAAGCCTGCTGGTCGAGACTCCGTCGCGGACATAGATGCCTTGGTGGCAGTTGGCTCTCTCGTGCGCGGCGAACTCGCAAGACACCGGCTTGTAGGACGGGGACTCGTCGGTCTGGGGCGCCGGCTGCTCCAACGTGCACTAACGTGCACTAACGATGTGGCAATCGTAGGCAGGTTCAGGCTGGGCTTGTCAGTATATAAGCAGTTCAGCTGGCAATTAAGGCCATCGCCTCAGGCAGCCCAGGTGTGGGATCAGCACTGATAATGCTGAGGTCCCCAGTTCGATTCTGGGTAGCCCCACCCTAGACGTGCAGGTCAGAGGCTGTTTATTGACCGAGCCTTGTCCTTGCCGCGATCCGGCGTTTCCTCTGTGTGCCCTTAGGTCGCAGATAGGACCCCACTTTGTCGGCTGCGGCCTTGTCAGCTTCAGACATCCGTATCGCGTAAAGCCATTTCGTGTAGAGAACCGGTAACGATGGCATTTCGCACGCGAAGGCCCGACCTCGCACCTTCATCCCCACGCCACGTCGGATGCCGCCGTGTGGTGGACAGCGATCGCTCCGAACGCCTGGCGCTTGCTCATGACTTCCCCTTGCCTTCGGTATCCACATTCGCTGGAGTATCGCTGCTCCAAGGAACGTCGTCGTCGATGGTGCCGTCCGGTTGCGCTTTCGGGTTCAGCGGGTCGTAGCGCCGACCGTTCAGCAGCATCCTCTTGGCGTTCACCACAAAACGGGATTGCTTTCCCGTTTTCCTAGAGGGCGTCTGGGATGACTTCTTCGACGGCTTGGGGAATGCGAGCTTGGTCGGGACACCATCAGCCGTGTTGGTCACAACCTGTATCCACCGATCGCCAATTCACACCCACGGGCACTTGGCGTCTATTCCCTCTGGCTGCGGCGGTTCTGGCAGATTGGCCTCGTCGAGCTGCGTAGGCTCCTCCTCATCGTTGTTGATTGGTAGCTCAGTGTCGCTCGCAGGAGCAACAGTCAGTTCAAGAGCGATCTGCACGCCCTCCAACTTCCGAAGCTGGGCCCGCGCGTTCAGGGTCGAGGCGTCCAGCTCGCCGTTGTCGACGGCAGTAGAAAGCCCTCGAGTAGCCGAATGACTTCGCGAACGTCAGTGTCGTCCATAGTGTCGTCCATGCCCCAAGTGTTTCACCCCGCACGCGCTCTAGACCGGGCACGCCTGGACCCGACCTCGAGCATTGAAAGCGGCGCGGACGCGGCAGGAGTCGAGTCTGTCACCAAGCGAGACCTGTCAGGTCGACTCGGAGGCCATGTTCTTTCACGTCGTCATAGACGAGCCGGCGGCGGGTCGCTGGTCGCCACACGGCGATCGTCGTCCAGGCAGGGTGCTCGATTCAGCTCGTCACGTCGACTAGCCGGTCACGTCCAGTGTCACGCTCAGCACGTTGTCCAAGCTCACGTAGCCAGGGTCCCCGCTGTTGAATGAGATCGACGCGATGTAGGTCCCCGCGTTCATCGGGGCGATCGACGACACGCCGTCGATCTCTCGCGTTCATTGGAAGCGGCTCGACGCGCGCGTGCTCGGGGCGTTACGTGACTGGAGATACGTGCCGCACGTACACTCGCCTTCAGTGCTCCAGCACCGTGTTTTCCACGGACCTTGCGCATCTAGCTATGAACACGAGATGTATCCGGTGGACCGAGAAGGGTGGCACGGTACAGCCCATAAGGGAATATCTCGCTTACCTCTTCCGTCGTTTCGTCACGTCTTATCGAGGACAGAGCATGT
>JACTVF010000386.1 GCA_019695435.1 Methanoregulaceae archaeon
CGTCAAAAGTTTGGCATCGGCAGCCATACGGTTAATTTAGGCATTCCCCCCGCCGTCGCAAGCGGCGATTGTTTTATCGGAGGGGCGAGTTACACAAGCCCCACACTTTGCCGGTCTCTGACCGGCTATAAATTATTCGATGTTCCCCCTGCGTTTTTCATTTGTTTCCCCCCGACACGGTTCGTATTTTTCCGCCATGAAAACCCCGGCTGAACTGGAAAAATCGGCGGCACTGCAGGTCGCCGCGCTGATGGCCGCGGCGGCGCGGACGGCGCCCAAGACGTGCGGCATTGACAACATCAAGACCGCCGCGATTGACGACGAACCGACGAAGCAAAAGGTCATCTCCAGGATGCGCGAGATTGCCACAAAGGAAAGCCGGCCCGGCCTCGCGCGCGACGCCGGCAACATCGAGAACTCGCCCGCGCTGGTGATCATCGGCGTGGAACCCAACCCCGCGGGCTTGAACTGCGGGTTCTGCGGCAAGCCGACCTGTGAAGCGCTGGAGATGGCCGGCGGGACATGCACATTCAACTCGATTGACCTCGGCATCGCCACCATGTCGGCGGCGGAAGTGGCCGGCCGGTTCCACATTGACAACCGCATCATGTATTCCATCGGCCGGGCGTGCATGGATTTGGGAATGTTCGGGCCAAAGGTCAAACAGGCGCTCGGCATTCCATTGAGCGTGACCGGCAAAAATCCATTCTTCGACCGCAAGGCGTGATACGGCTGGCACTCCGCAAGCCACACCGGCGGGATTTCCCGGTTCAAAGATTTGCCAAGGCCCAGTGCACCGTCACGGGCTGGAAAAACCTCAGTCCTTGGTTCCCACCACTCCGGTGAACGCTCCCACCACGGCCCGACCGGAACTTTTCATCGGGGCGGAAAAACCTCGAACCGCAAAAAACACTTCTCGCCGCCGCTTTTAACCGTCAATCCCGCCGGGAGTTTTCACATAGGCTCCCGACCTTGTTAGCACACCAACCAGCCTTTGGCTGGGGCAATGACGCGAGTGCGCAGAAATGGCGGTCTGATTGATAATCAAGGGTTTGCATATCTGCGCACTCAAGAGGCATCCTGTATGGATTTTCGCAGCGCATAAAGACGGGCAAGGAGCTTCTTCTGTGTAATGTCGTGTGCCATGAAAGATTCAAGAGTCTTTTTCTCGCTGGCCATCTCATACTCTTTCCATGCGGGCTCAACGCTTGCCCACCACTTGGGCTCGCTGATGGCAAAATATCCCACATGGACGGAAAGTCGTCGAATGGAATCATCATGCCATTTCAAAAATCCCTCATCCAGATTCTCTCCCCGTGCCTTCAATTCCTGAATGACAGACCAAATCTCGATGGCGAAATCATGCCAAACTCTTCGGCGGCTAGCCCAGCGTTCGAGAAGAACACCAGACACAAATCCACCGACTGTGCCGAGCAGTGTTGTAATGATGGGAACGGCAACATCCTTCATGAAATAGCACATGATTTTGCTCCGGTATTTCCAATAATAGGTTTTGTTTTTGGTATCTGGCTGTTTTGTAATGAACCATTGTAGCTCTGGCGTCTCCGCGCAGGCAGACTCTGGAAGCCTAACGATGACTGGTTAGGCATTTTCTTCCGCCTTTCTTGCATCTACCTCAAATGGACCAGGTCCATACTCGAAGTGAATCACTTCTCGTAAATAGAAGGAGAGAAAGGTCCGTATCGAGCCGCAGCACTCATACTGAGCAACGTGCCGATACTCATGCGGCCAAATATCCTTTCTTTGCTTCTGATCGTCGCGGATGAAGATTCCGTAGAACAGGGTCATTCCGCCGGTATCCTCGGCGATCATCTTCTTCTCGCGCGCGATTGCTCGGAGAACGGGATCTTCTGGAAACGGGACTGCGGGGACAATCGCGATTCTGATCTTCTCCGGGCATCGGACGCCAACTTTCTGCGCGAGTACTAATCCGGCTGGCGACAGCGGCGCGCCCCGCGCTAGAATTTGCGCGCTTTCGCGCTCAGCCCAATCGGTAGCACGGCCAAGCAGATCGTCGAAGGGAGGAAGGTTCATGATCTTTGCCTAACGACCAGCGACCGCCGCTGGCGAGCAGGGTTGAGTCCCGCAATGGCGGGAGCGCGTTTGCCGCTCCGCACCGAGCGGCCTGTCCCGCCATAGCTTCTGAGCGACGGCGGAAGAAGCATAACGGCGGTTCGCTGGAGCGCAGTTAGGCGGCGGGGTTGTGGTCTTCACTTGTCGTAAGTTATGGCGTTGCCCTTAAAGACGCGGGCGTCCGGGGACGGGCCAATCAGACCATGCTTGAAAACTATGCTCTTGTTGGGCGCTTCCGGTTCGAGAATCACCAATCCGTCTGCGCCAATTTGGCGGGCGCGAATAACCATGCCCTGCACACACTCGGCCTCGTCGTGCGCTGCGCCCTCCGCAGTAAAAAAGGCAATGACGTGGAAGGCTTTCGTGGGCTTCTCACCGACCTGAAAAACATCTAGTCGCGTAGATGCTGACCGGGGTGCTGTGTCGTAAAGTGCCGTCTTCACTCTACCCTCTGGCCCTGCACAGCCAGCGACCGCGACCATCCAGAGGATGGCGACTGATGCTATTATGCTCGTTGTATTTTTCATAGTGGTCATCTTTTGTGAGTGTGTGATGCCGCCTAACGTCAACTCAGCCACCGGCACCGCGGAGGCTCGGAACAGCCGAGTGGCTCACGGACAAACTCACGGCGTCAATGCCGGTTGGCTGGAGCGATTTCGACATTCTCATTCCTTTAACTGCTTCTTGGGACTGACTTCCCAAGACTTCGGCAATCCCGTGGTGCCGAACTCCTTCAATGCCGCGTACAGCCGGCTGCGGAGATAATCGTCAAACACGGTGTGGCACGTCTTGCAAAGAGGCAGGCCGTTGACCTGGGAGTCGGTTCCAATCTTCTGGACCCACTCCTCCTCGCCGACGATATGAGCGGCATCTGGTGGTGGAAAAGACCTACCGCACATCACACAGGGAATGTA
>JACTVF010000387.1 GCA_019695435.1 Methanoregulaceae archaeon
GAGAGGTCAAGCAGATTACTGCCGCAGCCATTTCTTCCAGTTCTCCCCGAACGCGGCGGCCTGGTCTTGAGTTACGGGCAGTAGCGGCGAGTACTCGATGACGTTCCTGGGCGCCTTGCCCAGGATGACCTTATCGACCAACAGTTCCATGGAGCGGTAGCCCCATTGGTACGTCTGCTGCGCGTAGAGCTTGGCGACAACCCCTTTTTGCAGATAGGGCAACTCCGCCGGCAGAGCGTCCATGGCCACGATCTTCACCTTGCCGGGCTCCCACTTCATCAGGGCGTCGGTGAACAGGCTCCAGGATCCGATCATGGCCCAGCCGTCGATGTCGGGATTGGCCGTCTGGACCTCCTCGATCTTGGCCGCCGCGTCCTGCGGAGTCTCTTTGCTGTAGAAGACGCCTTTGATGGTGATGTTCGGGTACTTCTTGGCCTCCTCTTGCGCGCCGCGAACGCGATTCTGGATGTTCGCGGCATTCTGGTTGCCTCCGGGGACGGCGACCACGTGCTTGCCCGGGCCGAGCACGGCGGCCAACTCGCGCATGATCGTGCGGCCGGAGCCGAAGTCGTCCGTGCCGTAGAAACAAAACCGTTTGCTCGCCGGAGCATCGGAGTCGAAGCACATCACCGCGACGCCTTGGCTCACCGCGGCGTCGATGGCGGGCGTGGCCGTGTCGGCCACCGTACAACTTACGGCGAGGCCGTCCACGCCCTGCGCCACGAGTTGCTCGATCAACTCAACCTGCTTCTGGGCGTCCTCTTCGTTGGGCGTGCGCCAAAGCATCTTGATCGGCACGCCCAACTTTTGGCCAAGATCGCGAGCGGCGTCCTCGGCGCCCACGCGGGCCGCCTGGAACACCGGGTTCCCTTGGTTCTTGGCGATCAGGGCAAAGACATACTCCTTCTTCTTCGCCGCCGGCGACGAGCGCGTCGTGGCGCCCTTTTCGGCCGCAGGATGGCACCCGCCGGCCAGGCCCAGGATCAATCCCAGGGTCGTCCAAGCCGCGCAACGCTTGCTGAGGGTCATTGGGGTCTCGCCTTTCCAAGGAAGGTCATTCGTTTTTCCCGCAGAACCGTGTTGAGCCGGTCGAGGACCACGGCCAATACAATGACCGCGCCAATGATTATCTGACTGTAGTTCTGGTCGATTTCGAGGATCACGATGGCGTTGTTGATGATCTGGATGATCAGGGCGCCGAGGAGCGCCCCGAGGGCCGATCCCCGGCCGCCGCTGAGGCTCGCCCCACCGACGACGGCAGCGGCGATCACGTCCAGCTCATATCCCTTGCCCGCGTCCGAGGAGGCGGAGCCGTAATAACCGAGCATGATCATGGCTGCGATACCCGCCGTCAATCCGGAGAAGGCATAGACCTTCAGCTTCACCCATTGGACAGGCAAGCCCGCATGGCGGGCGGCCGGCCGATCATCAGGCGGACCAGGCCGTCCTCGTCGGCCTCGGCCGTCGGCAGGGTGGCCACGTGCTGCCCGTCGCGCAGCACGGTCACCGTGTCGCAGATACGGAAGATCTCTTCCATGCGATGCGAAACGTAAATGATCGTGGTCCCACGGCGCCGCAGCCGGCCGATAAGTTCTTCCAGTCGCTGCGAATCGGCGGCCGAGAGCGAGCTGGTCGGCTCGTCGAGCACGAGCACCCGGGCGCCGCCGGCGACGGCTGTGGCGATCTGGACGAGCTGAGTCTGGCCGGCGGGCAGTCGGCCCATCTCCTCGTGGACGTCGCACTCGGCCCCGACCTCCGCCAGGAACTGCCGGGCTCGGGCCCACGTGGCCGACCGGTCGAAGACCCCGCGCCGCCGGGGGAGAGATGCCAGACAAAGGTTTTCCGCCACGCTGAGGTTTGGGCAGAAGGACAGCTCCTGGTGAACGATGCCGATGCCGGCCCGCCTCGCATCCCGTGGCGAGTGAAAGCACCGCGGTCGTCCTTCCAGCTCGAAGTGCCCCTCGTCGGGGCGGAGCACGCCGGCCAGGATCTTGCCAAGCGTACTTTTTCCCGCGCCGTTCTCCCCCATCCAAGCATGACACGCCCCCCGCCGAACCTCAAAGCTCACCCCTTGGAGAGCCGTGACGCCGGGGAATCGCTTGGCAATCGAGCAGAACCTCAACAACGGCTTCTCGTCCACGATGACCCCGACGTTTCCAATTCCCCGCCGGCAATCGCTTCCCGAGGATTGCCCTGGAACGAACCATCCGCCATTGTATCCTTCCTTTCCATCTTCGCAATTCTGTAGGGTTTTGACAAACAAAACCGGTATCCGCGGGGAACACTAGCCCGAAGCGCAAGCGAGGGAAAATCTTGTGCCTCCCTCGCTTGCGCTTCGGGCTAGTTTGCCGCCATGAACAATTCGGTTAGGTTACTGTGGCGCGGCGTCTTGCCTGGCATAGCGGCCTGTCGCGCCTTGTGGGACGCACGGAGGGAGAATACGATGGATACGAAGGAACAGCGGTGATCCGCTCGACCGGACAGACCCCCGGGGAGAGAGACGATGTTGAATCGGCGATTGGAACGGATGCGAGGGCAGGTCCGCGAGCGCAGCCATGCACGCTTCCGCCGGTCGGGAACGCCGGATCTTATCTCGGAGTGCGAGGCAGAATCGCTTTCTTGGCCGCGCCGCGCCGCTCGGTTGACTCGTCGCATGTGCCAATCCCAGCAGCCGGTGCTGGAAGACGGCCAACGAATCGTATTCACTCGGACGGTCTGCAAAGTGCCGCCGATCTATCGCCCCGAAGACTGGCAAGTCTTGACCGACGGCCGGACCCTCCACGAACTCGGACCGATCAGCAACCTCTGCGCCGATTGGGGAAAGGTGCTGTCGATTGGCCTGTTGGGTCGCAGGGAAACCGCCTTGGCAACCCGGGCGCGCCTCAGTGGCGATCCCCTGGCGATCGAGTTCCTCGATGCGGCGATCGAGACGATCGATGCCGTATTGGACCTCGCCGGCCGCTACGCCGACGCTGCCGCGGCACAAGGCCGGACTGAGCT
>JACTVF010000388.1 GCA_019695435.1 Methanoregulaceae archaeon
GTGACCTGGTTTGTCACTTGAATTGCCGTGCCGCCGGACGTGTAAACTCCCCATGCGGTCGAGTCGATTGTGTTCAGGCTGAAATTGTTGGCGTCGATGACCGTGATGGTGTACGCCTGTGTCTGGTCCTGATTGATTTGCGTCATGCCCTGCACGCCGGAAATTTTCACCTGCATTCCCGTTGAGAAACCGTGGCCCGGCGCCGTCACGACACACGGATTCGCGTTGCTGATGCCGGTGATATTGACCGCCGGAAGTCCTTGCCACTGCTGGCCGCAATGGACAAAGAAAGCATTCGAAAGATCGCCGAATAGTTCCTGCGGCATGAAGTATTCAAAATATCGCTGTGCCACGCCGTCGATGGTTCGGTTGACGATAATCGCAACCTGGTCCTCTTGATTCTGGCCGCTGATGACCGCCACGGATTCAATCTGTCCGCCTTCCGGGAGCATGTTCACGCGAAACCATGCGAACACTTGATCCTGCTGGTTGAACACAAGTCCAATTAACTGCCCATCGGTTCGCACCGCCCACCAGATCGGATACGGTTCGAACTGAAATGCAGTCTGCACGATGCCGGATTCAGTTTCAGAGGGTCCAAGGGTGATGTTCCTGTTAAGGCGCGTCAGATCGAAGTTGTCCCATTGATTCGTGACGAAATTGTAAGCGATCATCAATACGATGCGTGCCGAACGGCTCACGAATAGAACGTAATCGCCAACCTGTTGCGGTTGCAGTGCGCTAACTCCCCAAGTCGATTGCTTCGAGGCGTTCACATTCGTCTGGCTCAAGGACTCCCCATTGCTTCCGGCCATGACCCATACACCGCCGGCAGACCCCAAAAGAAGGGCATTTGGAGATCCTATTGCGTTCAAAATTTGATCAAGCTTATTCGATACCAGCGTGAATTGAAGGCCGTAATCGTCCTGGTTTGGGTCACAGATGAAATCCGTGTAATCGTCTTCCACGCTTCCGTTCACTTGTGTCGGGTTGTTATCGGTTCCCGCAAGGATCAAGCGACCCTGATACAGAGTTCCGCAGGCCGGATAATTCCCCGGCGTGCCGAATTCAGGATTTACCGCAGCAATGTAACCGCCACCGGTGTAGGCTGAAAAATCGGTTGAGTTGATGAGTGTGACGCCGCCGCTCGGCACGATTCCGGTGATGGTGGTTATCGCTATTCCTCCCGATCCGTCAGAGATGGTTACGATGTCTCCAACTTTATATCCAGAGCCAGGATCATTTACGGCAAGCAACAACACAGTTGGCGAGAAAATTGGCGGAATGATTCCTGTCACCGTGATGGTGAGTCCAGAACCAGACCCTCCGATAGCGTTGTAGCTGGTTCCTATCCCAAAGTTGGGGTTGGTCGCATACACCTGTGAGGTGATCGACGCCACCGCCCCGACCGTGGTTCCCGCATCTATTACGACAAGGTTGAAAAGGTCTCCGAGAATTCCCGAAACCAGGAATTCCCCAAAATTCAGGTTTTCCATTCCTGCAACGCCGTTGATGTAAACCCTTTGCCCATTTCTAAAGGAATTGTTTGGTGCCGTTACCACGCAAGGGTCTGCCTGAGTAATGCTCGAAATGGGAATGCCGATCTGCTGGTATCCGGTGGCAATCGGTCCAGCCGTGCCGCGCGTGGCGAGAAGGCTATAACTCCATGCGTTCGCAGACTGACGCGAGATCATCGCCGGCGGATAATTCGGATGGAAAACATAGAGCACGTCGGCGCTTTGCGTGCTGCAATCGAGCGCGAATAAATCTTCCTCCTTGTAAGGCGTAAAAATCTGAATCACGACCGATGGAGCGGCCATCTGCCAGTACGTTGTCGCCGTGAGCGGACTCTGGTCGTTTTGGTTGTTCACAAGGCAAACATAACCCTGATTCACCTGCGTTGGATAAACCGTAGCGGTTTTGGGAGCAATGATCGGAGGCGTACCGTAATACGCTGCATTCGGCGTGACCGTCCAGTTCGAGAGATCAACAGCGTTTATCGAATCGCCATTTATCGTACCGAGTCCTTGGATAGCTGTTTGAATGGCGCTCGCGGCATTTTTTGATGCGGTAGAATTGGCGAGCGCAATACTGATCTGCTGACCAGGAGCCATGCCCGTGATATTCACATCGAGCGTGTCGCCTGAATTCACAGTGATATTGATCGGGATGTTCGCGGCAAGATTCTGAATGTAGGGAGACGCAATCACGAGAGCAGCCGAAGCCCAGTTAAACTCCGCGCAGCATCCAAGCAACACATTGTTTCCCACAACGTAGGCAGTCGCGGGAAGATAATTGAGCCAGCTTGACGGGTATCCTTCGACCAGTCCCAAGGGCCATTCGCCGGGACTGTTTGGCTCCCAGATGCGGAGCGAACCGGCGGAGAATTCAAGGAACGCGCCCTGCTCGGTCGAGAACTGAAACGGGACCAAACGTACCGCTCCCAGCGCAGAGGTTATGAATTCGCCACGGACTACCCTAAGCGATGCGCTGATTGTGTACGTCCCTGTTCCTCCTGTGCCTGTTCCTAGCGCTGTTATGGTTATAGGAGCCTGTCTCGGATAAGGGAATGTTTGTCCGACCTGAATAATTCCGTAAATCATCTTCGTAACGGTAAGGGTTGTTCCGCTGATTTGTCCAAGGAATTGCGCTCCACCGCCGGCCACACCGCCGAAATACGTGCCCGGCATCTTCTTGGCGCCACCCTCGACTAACGGAAAAGCGTTCTCAAGTTTTCGGCAGGCTGATTTGTACTTGGCTAAATCCTCGCGGTTGAACAGCAACTCGGAGATTTCGCCAGAATTGAAGCTGTTGACCGAAGTGTATATTTTTGAAGGCATGTCTCATCAGAAGTAATAGTAGCGTCCCGCCCGTTCCCACGATTCGGAGCCAGTTTCGTCCTTCTGAAAATCCATCGTTTCGTTTTGGGCTTCAGCGCTGTTTAACGAATCGCGGTACATCTGATCCATCTGCTGAAATTTCTGCTTGTCCTCGGTG
>JACTVF010000389.1 GCA_019695435.1 Methanoregulaceae archaeon
TGCGTCTTCGTGATGTGGTTGTCGTGGAGAACTTCCCCGGGCACTTTGCCCTCGGCGCGGTCTTTGGCTTCGGAGGACGCCTTCTCCGCTGTCTTCCACGCATCGTCCAAGAACTTCTTGGCTACGTCGTGCCCCTCATCGTCCAGCAATATGAGAGCGCGCAGCTCGGACAGCGCTTTCTCTAGCACGATATTTGGCTTCATGATTTCCTCATCAGATCCGGCACTGTGTACCACTCTCCGGGGCGGCGCTTGAGCATTTCGCCGAACGCGATCACATCGGCGTCTCCATCGTTGAGTGAGAAGATGTTTATGACCTTCCAGTCGACGATGTAGCGACGGGTGAACGTATTTCCGTCCCAGCAGAGCTGCACGGTCATTGTCTACTCCCAAAAAGCTGGAAACACCGGCAGACGCCGGGGCTGGTTCAGCGTTGGATTCTGCGGGCGAGACCCCTTGCATCTACTGGAATGGAACGGAAACCACTCATCGCACTTGGCGCAGACCACCCTGCCCCGGATGTTGATCGTTGGCGAGTGCGCGTCCTTCAACCGGCGATCATGAGCGGCGCATGGCAAGCACTTGCTGCGCGTGTCATCGTGCTCGTGGCGGAGCGCCAACCTAACGGCGTAGCGCCACACCACCGGCCAATCGAGAGCGCGCGTTATCAGATTGCGGAAGTCCATTGAGGCTTTCAGTATACCAAACCTAATCTTCGGCGTCCAGCGCTTTGTCGAGCGCTGCGTCTCCGACGCCGGTGGCGACGAACTGCTTCCCCGGCTCTACTGTGGGCGCCGGTCCCGTCCCGCCGCTCGGACCGCCTTGCGGCTTCTTTCCAAAACCGCCATCCTCGCGGGAGGTCTTGCTGCTGTGACAGTTGTGGCACGTCACCTGAAGATTGGAAGGGTCGGAGAATAATTGCCAAACTCCCTTGTGTGGTATCTTGTGATCCACTTCAGTACTCGGCGCACGATGGCAGATCATGCAGATCGGATCCCGATGGAAGATCAGTTTGCGGATGTTCGTCCACGTGGACGAGCAATACCACTTGTGCCACGGTTTGTCGTTGCTGCCGCTCACTTTGTGGGACTCCAGCCGGCGCTCTTGGCACCAGCGCTGCTACTCGGAACGGTGCTCGGCGTGGGTACCGCGCCAGAGCTGGACGGCTTGTAGAATCCACCGACGCCCTCTTTGAGGATCGGAGTGGCGGTTACGCCCGCCGTGGCTTGCGCTTTCTTGCCGCATCGCGGACACTTCTTCGGAAATATGTCGTTGATATTCTCGAACCGCTCGAACTCATGCCCGTTCGGGCAGCTGTAGACATGAATCGCCATAATTTCACTCCTGCCAAAACGTCCACTTCTTGTACACATCGCCGAGCGCCGTAGAGTCGACCAGCTTTCCAACGCCTGTGATCTTACCGACCGGCTGGACTATCTCCAACTGTAACGTTGGAACGTCTCCAGCTTTGTGCTCGAAGCGAACGCTCCGCACGCGCTGAATCTCGACGCCATCAATGATTACTTTCGTACCGAAAGCTGCCATCGCCATCCTGATCTCGATTTGCTGTTCTACCATTTTCATTCTCCTCTTCTTGCCCGCGTCATGGCAAGTAGCTGCCTTTGAAGATCGGCCATTGGAACTGGAGTCGGGGCAACATCGCGCTCTTCCATCGGCGCACTCTCTCCCTCAACCGCATCCACGTTCGGGACCGTGATGAGCTTCATCCCGTAGTTGTTCACGATCTGCTCCGGCATGATGAAGTCCGCGCGGAACCGAGGCTCATTCTTGCCTTTGCCGACCTTGAACCCGCTGTAATCTACCAGATGCTGCCAGTGTCCGAACTTGTGATAGATCGTCGTCACGTCTGGGTGCTGCTCTACCAGCGACTGCGCCATGATGTAGCGACTGTCGCTCTTCCGCTCTTCGACGGACTCTTTTCTCACGGCGTATAGCTCATCGGTGTTCCCTCCCTTCAGCGTCATAGACGTGGCTTTGTCGGCGAGGAACGCGTGGAAAAGCACCGTGCACCAGCCGTCTTTCAGCGCGCGGAGAGACAGGTCGGTGTCTTCATTGTAGCGGCCGCGCCAGCGGTACGGCAGATCGTTCTTGATGAGGATGCAGGAGTATATGCGCCGGTTCCAGAGGAACGCGGGTATGTTGAACCGCGCTTTGACGAACATGACGTATTGCGGACCAGCAATCGCCACGTTCTCATAGCGGTCCACGAAGTCTTCCATGCAGCGGAAGATCGTGCCGGACGCCACGCGGACTTTCATGTGCTGGTCGTACCGGCAGAACCCGAAGATGTTGTCGTCCATGATCCAATGGCGCTTCGCGCCTGTCGAGATCGCGTGCTCCCAAACCCAGTTGCGCGCCGGTATGGAACCAAGCCCTAGGTTGCTGAATGGCAGCTGTAGGATCCTGCTGGGCTCGATTACGGCGGCGTATGAGTGGTACTCCTGCGGCTCGACCACCACGTGGTAAGGAACGCCAATGCGATCGAGGGCTTTCACCGTGTACCGCGTGTCCCAGCGCCCCTTCGAGATGATGTACACTGGATACTGTGGATTCATGCTGCTGCAGCCTTTCCCGCTTCCGTCAGCATCACTTTCGGCGTGCTATATCCGCCTTGCTCTACGAGTCCAGCTTCCATGAGTCTATCTATGACGGCGCAGCGTGCAAGTCCAACGACGCAGTAATTCAGATCGCGGATATGAGCGTAAGGATTCCAGCTGCCGGATATCGTGCAGCCGGCTGCCAAAAGCTGTAGCACCCTCTTCTGGACTTTGGTCAGGCGCTTCATTCGCTCTCCGCTACTTTCTCCAGCCTCATCCCGTAGTCATCCACGATCTGCTCCGGCATCACGAAGTCGGGGCGGAACCGCGGGACGTTCCGTCCGTTGCATGGTTTGAATATATCATAGTTCACCTGATGCTGCCAGCGATTCCACTTCCACGTGATCTTGGCAACGTCAGGATGCTGCTCGCAGAGC
>JACTVF010000390.1 GCA_019695435.1 Methanoregulaceae archaeon
AATCATTTCAGTGATGGCGAGACTCCGGCCGTACTCACAAAGTTGCTGCTCAATGATCTCCTGAAGGGGAGGGAGGAATATCCGCAGCAGATCAAAGTGGATGCGCTGAGATCCTCTGACTTCAGGCCAATCGCAAAGGAGATGAGGGAGGATTTTGCGATCAGAAGCGTCGTTATGGAAAAGACGGCGGGGCGTGTGGTCGATTTCGCTGGTTTTTTTAATGACAGACTGAGAAGGATAAAGGAGATAATATCCGAGAGCCAGAACAGCAGGGCTTCTGGGATGACGTACAACATAGAAAACATCAAGCAGTACACCGACGGAAGAGAGGTGGTGATAGCAGGCATGGTGTATGAGAAGCATGTCACCCAGAAGGGGCACTTGCTCCTGACGCTGGAGGATGAGACAGGCACTGCGAAGGTGCTCTTTTATAAACCGGTGAGGGATTCGGCCGGAGGCAACAACGAACTTTTCACAAACGCGACCAGGATAATCAACGACGAGGTTGTGGCGGTCAGGGGAAAGATATCGGGGCCGTTCGTTATAGCCAACGCGCTGATTTACCCTGACGTGCCGGTGCATCAGCGCAAGACGACAGAGGAGGATTTCGCAATAGCGTTCATGTCGGATGTCCATGTGGGCAGCAAACTTTTCGTGCAGAAGCAGTTTGACAGGTTCTTGGAATGGATAAATGGAAGGCATGATTACAGAAGGGAGCTTGCGGAAAAGATAAAGTATGTGGTGGTGAGCGGGGACCTTGTTGACGGAATAGGAGTGTATCCGAATCAGGAGAGGGAGCTTGCGATAGATGACATATACAAGCAGTATGCGGAGTTTTTCAACCTGTTTTCAAAGGTGCCGGATTACATCCACGTCTTCCTGCTCACCGGGAACCACGATGCGGTCCAGAGGGCAGAGCCCCAGCCGCAGCTTCCAAGCGAATTCTACAAGGACTTCAAATTGAGCAACATCCATCTGGTCTCGAATCCGGGATACGTTACTCTGGGCGGATTGCGCGTGCTTGGTTATCACGGCACATCACTGGACTCGGTCATACAGGGGATACCGGGATGCAGCTATTCAAAACCGGAAGGAGCCATGCTCGAGGTGTTGAGGAGGAGGCACCTTTCCCCGATTTACGGAGACAATCCGATAGTCCCCTCAAAGAGCGACTCGATGGTGATAGACAAGGTCCCGGACATACTACACATGGGCCATCTTCACAGGAACGGGTATTCGGAGTATCACGGGACGCTGATAATAAACAGCGGCACATGGCAGGCAAGGACTGACTTCCAGGTGAGGATGGGACATCTGCCCACTCCTGCGATGCTGCCGGTCTATGAGGCAAAGCAGGGAGCCATGTCCGTGATGGACTTCAACAATGCGTTTGATTAGCGATGTGTATGGAAATCGAGGAATATTTTAGCACACTGTCATCCGAATTTGACAAGGCTTACACTGTCGCTAAATCCGCAAGAGCAAAGGGATTGGATCCCAAGGAGACGGTGGAGATAACTCCGGCGCCGGACCTTCCAAGCAGGGTGGAGGGACTCATAAACATCGAGGGCCTTGCGGACATGATAAGGGATCTCTCAAACAATCAGACGGTGAAACACACGAAACTTGCGTTCAGAGTGGTTGAAGAGATATGCAAGAACAGCGCATTCGACAATCTCGACCGGATAAGGAGGATAGAGCTGGCGGTGCGCGTCGGTTCTGCGATACTCACCGAGGGCGTGCTGGTTGCGCCAACGGAAGGAATAACCGGCATCAAGAGATGGAAGAATCCGGACGGAACGGATTACATATCGGTCCTTTATGCCGGGCCGATAAGAGGGGCCGGAGGAACCGCGGCGGCGCTTTCCGTGGCGTTGGCCGACTATGCGAGGAGGATATTCAGCATCGGGCAGTACAAGCCGGGTCTTGAAGAGATAGAGAGGTACGTTGAGGAGGTCGAACTCTATCATTCTAGATGCGCAAGGCTACAGTACAAGCCCTCGGATGACGATCTGCGTGCGATAGTGAGCAACTGCCCGGTGTGCGTGGATGGAGTGCCTTCCGAAACGATAGAGGTCGGAGTGCACGCTAACTTGAAGAGGACGGCTTATGACGGAAAGGAGGTCTCGATGTCGAATAGAGTGCGTGGGGGTGTGCCACTGGTGCTTTGTGAGGGGATAGCCCAGAAGGCCAAGAAATTGCTCAAGGAGGTGAAGCCGTTCGGACTTGAGTGGGAGTGGCTTAACAGCATAATAAAAGTTGACATTAAAAAGTCGGATCTTAAGCCGAAGGACGGGCCGGGATTCCTGGACGAGCTTGTTGCCGGAAGGCCCATACTCGCTTATCCAAACCATGTTGGCGGATTTAGGCTCGGTATGGAAGAAGCAGGTTCAGTGGCATTGCCGCAAAGGGATTCAGCCCGGCGACTATGATAATCGCGATGGGATTCATCGCGGTTGGGACGCAACTCAAGATGGATTCGGCCGGAAAGGGGTGCATAGCGGTTCCGGTGGATTCCCTTGAGGGCCCATTCGTAAAGCTCAAGAGCGGCGAATCGTTAAGGATAAACGACGCGGAAACAGCGATGAAATACAAGGACGATGTGGAAAAGATACTCTCCCTCGGTGACATACTGATCACGTTCGGCGACTTCAGGAAATCGAATTCACTCCTCAAGCCCGCGAGCTACGTTGAGGAGGTGTGGGATGCACAACTTGACAGGGAGGGATTCACTGGAAAAACGGACCACAACGGCATCGACTTCAATACGGCCTACGACCTATCCCTGAAATACGGGGTGCCCATACATCCGAAATTCCTTTTCGAATTGCAGGCGGTTGACAAAAACCGCGTGGTCGAACTTGCCATGCACATAATAAGAAATTCTGAGGTGTCAGGAACCAACATATACGAATTGAAAGACCTGAGCCTTGATAAAAACGAGAGCGTGGAAAGGACCCTTGATCTGCTCAATGTACCGCACAGAATTTCGG
>JACTVF010000391.1 GCA_019695435.1 Methanoregulaceae archaeon
GCCGGGTTCCGCCACACATCGTAGAGCCCTGCAAAGCCAAAGACCAGGTCGTCTTTTACGTGGATGTAGAACGGGATTTTGCGGCCCCAATCATGTTTCCATTCAAAGAACCCGCTCGCGGGCACGAGGCAGCGCTGGGATCTCAGCAGGTCCCGGAACATCGGCTTCTCCGCGAGGCTCTCTGCCCGGGCATTGATCGGGCGGTTTGTTACCGTAATGTCTTTTGCCCAGTGCGGCACGAGCCCCCACTGCATCATGACCGCTTCGGCCCGCTCGTGCGCCACGATCACCGGGTTCGTGCTGCCCGGTGCGATGTTAAAGTGCGACCGGAACCCGATGGCCGGGTCGATGATACGGAACCTCCCGCAGAGATCGTCGATACAGGCTAGCGAGTACCGGCCGCACATGATAGCGGTTATTCTTGTGCAGGGGGTCATCAATGTTTGCGCTGGCGTTGGTGCGGGATATTTCCTTCTCACCGGGCGTCGCTTATAGAAACACAGCACTATTCTTACCCATAAAATTTTTTCAGAATGGTTTGCTGATGAATTGAGAAAAGAGCATTACACCATCGGTGAAGGAGTGCTGCTATGGATTACCCATCTCAATTTGACATTATCATTTTCTTTTCTGTAATTGTACCTCCAGACCGTTCCGTTACAACTATGGGACGTACGCTTGGGTAGAATTACATTAAAGTGATTTTCATCACGTCCCGGCAACATAACAGAAGCCAATGATATGAACCTTGAATCCCGATGAGCCAGTTTTATAGAATTATGATCATCGAACCGGCTTATACTCCCATCTCCCGTGAAAAATACAGAAAAAGCCTGTCCAGACTCAGAATGAGTGGCAGTACCATAGTGAAGCAGCCGATGAGAAGAAGCCCGTCCGGACCACTGATGACATCGGATACATACGTAATGAAATACACACTGAGGGGGATCAGCATGATTCCCACGGTCACGGGGCCCAGAGGCTTTGCACGGCTCCGGATCTCATAGTACCGGAACAGGAAGAAGACCGGCGTCATGACAATGATATACCCGAGATAGTTCATGTACGGTATTCCGTAGTATGCCGTGTACGCGTTATTCGTCCATACCCACTGGTGGAGACCGGTCGCCATTGCGGGATCAGCCACCATATCGATGCCGGCAACAATGATGCCTGCGATGAATGATGAGAAAATGGCCCGCTTCCACCAGGTCTTTTCCGGAGTAAAAATCTCTCCATCAACGAGAAGGTTGGAGACAACGTATGCCGAAACGAAATACCAGCCGATGTAATACACGGAGAGCAGGAGCGGAGCGCCGAGGAGTTTTGGTCCCGGGAATGCGGAGGTGTAATAGTAATTGCCGAACGGAAATCCCGTATGGATGCTGAGGACTTCAGCGGCCCACGCGACGACGAGCAGGAGGACGATGATGAATACGGTTGGTTTCCAGCCCCGCAGGTACGTGAGGGTGAGAGCGGCGATTACAAAGATGGCCGCGATTTCAAAATACGGTTCACCCGGGAGGTGTGGCAGGGACAGGTTGAATTCCGGCAGGAGATCTTCGCTTACAGTAATGTACACGTAAGCGAGGAAGATGAGCAACAAGGCAGTAAGGATTGTCTTGTGGGACCTCGTCATTCCCTTCGTGAAAAACAGGTCTTTTACCATAGTGTCTTCACGATTGGCATATAATAACAATCGATATTAAAGATGTTTTTATATGATGCTGTTGCATTAACGGCTGTTTAACGGTTCATAATCTCGAAAGAATGGTTTACTTCAACTACACACACGACAGAACCAAGAAAACGTATGTTTTTCAAATAACGAATGAAAAGAGCATAGAACCATCAGTGTGAGAGTGCTGCTATGGAGAATTGGACTATTGCGCCAGCCACCGGCGACCGATCACTTTCACACCGCTCATGGCCGGATCTTTATCCCCCTTTCGTGCATCAGTGATCCAATGCTATGCAGATCGAGCTCCGCAAGGGCCTGGCACTCCAGCCAGGTACTTTCAACGCCGTGATCGCACCTGAAAAGATGATGATCAACGCACTTAACAGCAACGCGGATCTCCAGCGGTTCCTCTTCCTCTATATCGGAGGCAACTACTCCCGGATCCTGTCCGGGATCAACCGGCAGTCCAAGAACTTCGATGTCCGCCGGGGCTTTACCGCCCACCAGCTCCTCACCACGCTCCGCGAGGCGGGGCATACGGTGGTCTTTGTCGAGCACGATCCCACCCTCTTCGATGGGGCGATGGACGTGATCGAACCGGTTTCCGGGGCACTAAAGGATGCAGGCCGGGAGGCACTCGTTATTCTCTACACGCCCACTGTTGATCGCACGTTTTCGGTACTGAGCCGGAGAGCAGACCGGTATGTCGAGGTTGTCGCTGTTGAACCGGACACAAATCCCAGCCGCACCACCCGGCTCATGCGGCAGTGCGGCCTGCGTTCTTCCGGGCAGCGCACGCTGGAGGTGTGATCATGGGCAGGACGTTTCCCAGTGTCCGGCAGGGTGTCAACAGCACCGCGGACCGGTGGGCCCGGTCGGCCCGGGCACTCAAAAAGGAAGACCAGCGGTACGGAGAACAGCTTGCAATACTGGCAAAGATGCATTCGAGCGAGGCATTCGTCGCCTGCGACGATCCGCTCGAAGGCGTAAACTTCTCCGTGTTCGTCGAGATCCTCAAGCGCCTGGACAAACTCGAAGCGGACAAAAGAGAGCATGTGGATCCTTGACTCCGCGTACCGCGATGGCGGTATAGACCTCTGGACAAAGGATGGGACTGTAACAAAAGTCCACTACGATTACCATCCGCCCTTTTACGTCCATTTCCACGACCCGCGCACCCATTATGAGATGATCGAGGCGCTGGAAGAACAGTACGATGCCGGGGAATGCACCATTCGCACCATCTTTGGCGAGCTTCCGGGCTACGCGGTCACTGCCGGACGGGATGTTGCCGAGGCGATTGAA
>JACTVF010000392.1 GCA_019695435.1 Methanoregulaceae archaeon
TTATGGGCCAGTCGTCTTCGGGCACGTTCACCGAGGGTTCAGGGTTCTACCTCAACAGCGGAGGGACCATCCACGACACGGTTGGAGGAGACTACTGGGCGAGCGAGACCAACGCCCCTGGTTATGTGCCTCCGCCGACGACCGTTTTCGTGACCGTGGAGACATCGCCCGTGGACCTCAAGAACGCCCTGACGGTGGACGGCACCCTCTACCCTGACAATCCGATAGTGGTCTCCCTGGCTAACGGCAGCATCATCTCGCTCAAAGCAGTAAGCACGGCGCTGAAGATGCCAGGGTTCCTGTCGTACTCGTTCGTCAGCTGGTCCCAGGGCGGCCTTCAGGACCAGAGCTATACCGTGACAGGCAACGCGACCCTGATAGCCGACTACACCAACGGCGCGAGCTCGGCCTGCGCGGCATATTCCGGGTCCGGTTTCAATGCCCTCGAGCAGCAGCTGAACCACGGCTGCGAGTGGTCGGTCGTCTTCTACTCCTGGTTCGGATTGTTCGGCCCCTGGATACTCGCCTTCATAGACTTCCTACCCGCGCTTGCGATCTACCTCAGGACCGAGAACCCCGGGGCGGCCATAGGGGTCTACGTGCTCATCGACGTGGTGCTGGTGTACGGGATGACCGCCGCCTCCATGCCCGCCTCCATCAACACGGTGGCACCCGGGCTCCTTGGGGCCGTCATAGCGGGCGGCATCTTCCAGCTTCTGAGGTCGGGGAAGGGAGGGTAGGCCGGAAGTGAACTCCCGCTCAATCTGCAAGGGCCGCTGCAACGTCTGCGGTCTCAGGGCCTGCATCCACCCAGTCCGGCACGGAGGCCCGCACCAATGCGCGTTCCATGTGACCGTCTTCATCAACAGCATCTACTCCTTCGGGGACAATTCGCTTAAGAACTGGCTCGGAGGTCAATAGACTATGGGAATAAGCGACATAAGATTCAGCAAGCGCAAGACAATAGCCGACACGCGCTATTCGAGCCCATCTGTCATGTCGGTTGGTACAAGGGTCCCTAAGAGGGCAATCAATAAAAATCCCGTGGCCCAAAGCGTGTACCTAATTACACATGAACAGGTCCATCAATCCTCCTACAAAGCGGAGGACAAGTTCAAGAGGTTCGCAGGTCACGGCATAGACAATCCTTTGGCAGAGAGGGCCGTCATGGAATCCGTAAGACCATGCGTGAATTGCGGCGATAACGCTCGACATATGCACGGCAGGCATGGATGCTGTGGTCGGATGAATTGCCATGTCGCAATAGGTGGCTCGCACCTGGTGGCTGGAGAAAGAGGGCTCAACAATGGATTGCTCGCTCCCATCTTCGATTGGAGGATTCGGTAGATGTACCCAGAGCCTCAGCAGCAGAAGCCGGGGATACTCGAGCGCATCACGGGCATCCTCGTCCTCGTCGTCATCCTGCTCATCACCTCGCTGACCATCATCATCGGCTACGTCCTCAACACCGTCTGGGACTACAACCTGCAGAACACGCCCCTCTTCGGCAAGCTCCCCGCGGCCGCACAGGCGGTCTTCGGCACCACGGTCTCCTACACTCTGACGACCTACGGGTTCATAGTGGGCATAGTCATCATAATCGCGGTGGCCGGAACGATAGCCGCCGTCTTCGGCCTGAGGTCCACACCTGAGGATTCCCAGGATATGAGCGGGTCCGACGACTACTGAATCTCCTTAAATAACCAAGTGCCCTTCAGGGCGTTCGATGTCTTTCATAGCCACAAAGAAGTTCAGGATAGCTGCGCTCGCGGTGGGGCTCCTCTTCGTAGGGGCAGTGGCCGCTGCGGGTCTCTTCACAGGCACCGTCAACTCCCCGGTAACGGTCACATCCACCGCCACACAAGCCCTCATAACCATAAACACGGCCTCGACCTCTGCAGGCCCATGCACAATCCACCCTGAGAGCGGAGGGGCGCAGACGGTCGATTGCGCTGGCGTCAGCATAGGACAGGGAGGCTCGTACACCATCACGGTCGGAGTCACCAATACAGGCGGCACCGCTGATAACGTCTCAGCATCCGCAGGCACTCTCGGCCTCACAGGTTCGACCTTGGCGATGACTTCGGGCCCCCCGACCCAGAGCGTAGGAGCGAACGGCGGAACCGGCTCGTGGACCTTCACATACACCGCTGGACAGACCACAGGCACCGGCTCTGTGGTCATCACGATAACCGGCTAAACACCGGCTCCCCTCTCTTTTTTGTCCAAGCACTTTCGCGGGGTGTGACCCCCTGCCCATTTCGCTTAGATTAGGTAACTTAGCCCAATGACCACGAAAGCCAGCAGCACGGGGATGGGCAGACCCGGCAACGCTATCTTCTTCCCGGACCTCAGGATGTAGAAAGTGATGCCGACTCCGGCGATTATCGCCCCTGCGACCAAGGCCGCTGTCAGCTGTCCTATCTCCAAGGCAAGCATCATCAGCACAGAATAGAAGACCACATCTCCCAAGCCGAGAGCCGACTGCCCGACCTGAGACATCAGCATCGTGCCGACCGTCAGGCCCTTCGGTCCGTCCTTCGCGTCAGCCGCTATCGTCTTGAGAGGTCCCTTGAAGACCGCGTACAGGTCCCAGATTGCCATAGCCCCCGCAAAGACGTAGAGCGTGACCGAAGGGAAGAACAGGATGAGCATCATCGCGGTGCCAGTCCCGAGCCACACCTGGAAGGGGAGCCTGAGCAGAGGCCCGAGCCACTTGATCGCCTTGAAGTCCTTCACCGAGACTGCAGAGAAGACGACGCACCCCGCGAGTGCCATGAGGACTCCGACAGCCGTGAATGTGTCCAGCCACCAGTAGTCCAGCAGGATGATGAACGCCGAGGAGACCAGCATGGCGAACGAGATGAGCAGCGGCAGGACCCACTTCATCTTCCTCTTGATGACATAGGCCATCCCGAAGGTCGTGAGGATTATCGGCACGAGATAGAGGAGGGACAGCGAGCCTTCGCCTGCGGTCGAGCTCCCC
>JACTVF010000393.1 GCA_019695435.1 Methanoregulaceae archaeon
AGCTTCGTCAAGGCGCGGAGGTGCCGGCGAGCCGGGAATTCGTCAAGGTGGAAGAATGCCTGGCGGCTTTCTAACGGGCGAAAGCCGACGATCAAGGCCCGGCTGTTCGAAGTACCGCGGGCGGGCAATCAGGAGGGATCTACACGAACTAATGCAAGTCGTTGTCTAGTAGCACCTTATGTCGCTTCTTGGCTTCGTAAAGGTTCCGCGCAAGCGGAGCGGTCAGCCACAACTTGTGGCACCGTGTACGCGCGGGTATGCTAATAGGAGTCGAAAGCACGTGATCGGGCAGGTTAGGCAGGAACGGGTTTCTTGCGAGAAAGCTAGGAGGTACAAATGGCCGTCTGCGTTTCGCTCATCAACATGAAGGGCGGAGTGGGCAAGACGACTCTTGCCTCCCAGATCGCTTGGTACGCGGTCCGGCAAATGGACAGGAAGGTCTTGCTCATTGATCTCGATCCGCAGGCCAACGCGAGCCAATCGGTCATGTCACCACAAGAGTGGGTGACTTATTTGGATGACGGTGGCCTTACCGTAGCCGACATCTTTGAGCAGTTCACGCCTACTGGTACAGCTAGCGGCAGCCCGAAGAAGCTTGATCCCTCAAGAGTCATCTATGACCGCGTTACGTATGAGGATGGCAGCCTCCTTCACCTCGTCCCCTCCCGCCTGGAGCTGTCCTGGACACTTCGAAATCCGACCGGCAAAGAAACCTTGCTCGCGCGCTTCGTAGCAAAGGTCCAGGAGAAGTACAATTTGATATTGATCGACTGCTCCCCCACCGATTCCATTCTCACGGACGCGGCATATCACTGTAGTCGATATATCCTCGTACCCATTCGGGCCGAGTTTCTCGCGTCAATCGGCTTCCCATTGCTTAATCGGAGCATCAAGGCTTTTCAGATGCGTCATGAGGACAAGGTGATCGAGGTATGCGGCCTCGTCTTTAATGACTTCGTTCGAGGCAACGAAAAACGCGAGCACAGGCTCGCGCGCAAAGATGTGAAGGACAAGGCCACCGAGTACCGCTGGGATGTGTTTAAGAAGGACATCCCCCACTCCGACTCCTATTTCTGGGCTGCGAGGGATGGAATGCCGATTGACCGCACCAAGGGTGCGCACGGGAAGGTGAAAGACGAATTCGCAGCTTTCGCCGAAGAGTTCTTTGGTAAGATTGGGCTATGACTCGAAAATCGGGACAATCCTTGGTCGACGACGCTATTGGGTTGCTCGTCAAGCATTTTGGGGCCGACCAGGTTAGGGCCTCTTTAGCAAAGGCGTCCGCCAGTCCGGCCAGGGCCTCTGGAGGTCAGCCGCGAAGCGGTTCGAGCAGACGCGATCCCCATGCCAACCCGACCGTCACAAGCATGCTGGAGCGACTCCGGCAAGGGGACGAAGAGAAGTACCGCTTGCTCGCCGGCTTTTATACGCAGTTGAAAGAGAGGACGGTTTTGCCCGAATCCCAGGATATCCGCCAATTCGCGCAGCTTATCGGACTAAAAGAGGTTGGTGGCAAGTCCCGCAAGGACATGGTCCCTAGATTGATGCGATTCCTCTTCGAGCGGCCAACTGAGCGACTCCAGGCTGACATCGAGGCGGCCCCGAATGTTTCGGAGCAGCAGCGCCAGAAGGGCTTCTCAGTTATCACCGACAAGCTCTTGGGCGAAAAGCCAGAAGAGAGGTTGGGAGTCCAACTCGGATAACCAAGGTGCGGGGATGAGAATATGGGGTTCCCGAAAAACTTGCCCGGTCTCAGGCGGACGATCCTCGAAACGCTGCGTGTACAGCGCGGCGGGCCCGAGACCATCCCCTACATCGACGTTGGGCACACGCTCTCTGACATCGCTGCGCGCCAAAACCACGCGGTGTTCGGCCGACGCGGTTGCGGAAAGACCCTCCTGCTTCACCATAGCGCTAGGGGGCTACCGAGCAATGTGCGACGCGTGTACGTCAATTGCGAGGACTTCAAGAATCACTCATTCCCCGACGTACTTATCGAGATCCTGGATGCCCTCTTCAAAGAGCTTGACGAGAAGCAAAGGGCTTGGTTCGGCCGGAAGAAGCGGCTCAAGGAACTGATAGCCGCAATACGCCGACAACTGAGCGAGGCGCGCGCAGCAGGACGAGCGAGATCAAACGGTTCGCGAGACGTCCGAGGCCGAATCCTCCGCGGCAGGGCGGGCGGCCGTCTCCGGTGGTCTGTCGGCGCCAGCGGGCGGCCTCGGCGCATCGCTGGGGCGCCTTACGCTCGCGAAACACCGCGATGCGGTTGAACGCGAGTACAAGCAGCATGATAGCAAGGCTAAGCGACTGAACGTCTGGCTGCCGGAGCTAAAGGAAAACGTCCGCGAGTTCTTCGCTCTGTCGACGGACGTTAAGGCTGTGTACCTGCAAATCGACGACTTCTACCACTTGCGCCGCGCCGATCAGCCGCATGTCATGGACTACGTCCATCGCCTTTGCAAGGACTTGCCCTTCTATTTCAAGATCGCGACGCTCCGTCACGCTAGCGTCCTTTACGCCGACCGCCAGGGGCAGCCGACCGGGGCACAGGCGCGTAATGATTACCAGCCAATCGACGTGGACTTTACCCTCGAGAACATCTCGAAGACAGAAAGGCAGTTCCGCGAGATACTGCACGGGTTTGCTCGCTTATCGGGCGTGAGCCGCGACGAGGTCGACGGTCTGTTTAAGGGTGAGGGCTTCCGACGGCTGTTGCTCGCCGGAGGTGGAGTTCCGCGGGATTGCCTTTCGCTGTTCCTGGAGGCGCTTGATAACGTCGCCGGCACGGATTTCCGGATCGGCAAGGACGACGTCCGGTTTCTGAGCCTTGAGACATTTGAGCGTCGGATTGAGGAGTTGAAGAGCGACTGCGAGGCGCAGGAACAAGACGCACTACTTTCGGGCATCTACGTCATCCGAAGCTTTTGTATGGATAAGCAGAACAGCGCCTTTCTCATCTCCGAACAACTGTTGCGGGA
>JACTVF010000394.1 GCA_019695435.1 Methanoregulaceae archaeon
GCCATCGTCACCGGCCCTAGCCTGCTGCATGGAGACGTAGAGCCAATACTGTTGCTTGACGGCATCGCTCCGGCCCTTGTCGTAGCCAGTCTGGTAGGACTGGTCGTTCAGTTTGCCGTTGGCGGCATGAAGTCCTTCGCCAAGCAACGCGCCGCCCGCCGCGCCGCCGACGATGGCGTAAGGATTGTTGTGGGTCAGCTCGCCGCCAAGAGCCGCACCGCCCGCGCCCAAGCCGACATCCGTGGCGGTCCGGGTCACGGCAGCGCAGCCCGTGAACAGGCAAACAACTCCGGCAAGCAAGGAGAATTGGATGAACGTGTATTTTTTCATAAATAATTTTTTGTTGAATTGTTCTTCAAAGACCACAAAACCCCTCGCATTCCCGATGGAAGCCCAACCGTTTTTTTGCTTCGCTTGATTCGGGGACATCAAAATTTGCTTTGAATAGCGGAATACCGGAGTGATGGAGATAACGCGGGCGAATCGCTTGGCTGTCCGGCAGGCGCAGGTTCCGGTCAACTTCCACCGCCACGGCAAAGCCTTGGGGGTCATTCTTGCGCAGCCACTGCCAGTCCTTGTTGGAACGGAAGGGACAAAACACACAACCAGAACGCGGCACCGGCAAGGGGAGCTTGCCATAATTTCGCAACCAGTGACGGCAATGCCACAAAGTCATTTCATGCGCGATGAGCGGGAACACCGGCTTGATCCAAGGATATTCCGCCAGCCGTTGCCGGATCAGTCCCGCCCGGCGGCGTTCGTCGTATGTAACCGCCAGAAAAAGCACGACGGAAATCTGCCGGCGTGGAAACGTTTGTCGGCCTTTGAGGTTAAGCGTTTCGCGTATTTTTTCGACCAAGACTTTGAGTTTGTATTGCTTGGTCAACTGGCAGACCGGCGCGGAAATTTTCGGGCTATGGGCGGGGAGACCGGCCAGTAATTGACGTTTGGACAGCAAATCATGTCCAAGTTTTCCGCGACTGGCGGTGTAATTATATGGCCCGGCAAAGCTGTGCAATAATTCCAAGTGCCGGTAGAGCGGCGCAGATTCCGCGCCGGTGTCGGGGAAAATGACACAATCCAATTTCCACGCCTTTAGTTCGCCGAGGAAAAACATGAGGTGCAAGGTGGTGGAGGGAATACCACCACCGACATGAAGGACGTTATATTCAACCATAATTTTATGCTTGGGTGTTGGCGTGGGCGATGATGCCCTCGACGATGTTGGGACTCTGGCGCAGTTCGCGGGCGCGTTTGTCGAAGTGTTCGCCGCTGGACGAACTGCAATAGAGCATCTCGCGCGACGAAATGTTGTGAACCGTGCCGCAAAGATTTCTGCCGGAATCGGTGTGAAAATAGGTGAACGGCGAATACTTCTGCCCGCTTTGATGGTCAGGCAGCGGATAATTCATAATCGCGTGATTGGTGACTTCAGGCAACGCGATGTCCTGCGCCATGTCCTCCAAATCGGCGCGGTCGTTTTGGCGCATGATGAAAAACTGGCGCGAGTTGCCAAATACGGCGGAGCGAATGCGCGACTGTTTGAACCGGGCATACTGCTGGACGATTGAAATGTTCCAACAGTTGAATTTACGAAGCTGCGCGTAACTCTCCTGAACGATTTCCTGCCCGCCGGGGATGTCAAGGAAGCGGGCGACTTCCTCATACACGTTCCGTTTCCGCAGCGCGCGCGGCAGCGTCATAATGTGCTTGCGCGCGTGGTTCGTGATGAGGAAACCCGCCGCCGCTTTCAACTCCTTGGCGGATTCGGGAATATAACCGAGTTCAAAATGAGCAATCTTGCCGGTGAGCGATAGATTGCTCGTGCCGTCGAACAAACAGCCGTAGTTGCCATCCCGACACCACGGCAGGATGAGCGTGGCAATCTCAATGATTTGGTCGCGCTCCGAACCCACCGGGTCGAGCATCATCAATTCCTGCAACATCCGATGCGTGGGAAACTCGTCGGGTGTAAAATAGGCGAAAGCGAGGTTGCGGACTTCCCTGCTGGTCTTGGGTTCTTTCAAGAACCGGAGCACGTCGACTTCGTTGAACGAAGCGAGATACTCTGTTGCCTCGGTGAGGTGGCTGGCCTTCCAGTCCCGGAAGTCCGCAAAGGTTTCGAGGGTGGTCGTGCCTGGCGGCATTTTCTCAAGCCGGAATTTCTGCAACGCCAGCGCGTGCCGCGCGATGTCGAGCAACTGGTCGTGCCGCTTTTTCTGCCAGTCCTGGAACGCATCCTCGTAAAGCAGATTCAGATATTTGGCGATCTGCGCCTGACGGAGCATTTGTTTGTCCTCCTGACTTGACGTGCCGATCATCCGCGCAACCAACGCGGTCGCGGCGGAAAGGTGGTCGGGCGTAAGCGGCAGTCCTTTCGTATCGAGATAATTGATGGTCAGGTCGCCGTCGGGATGAATGATGATGGGGCGTGCGCCGTCTTCGACGGTCTGCGTGTAAATGCCGTAACTCAAACCCTCCTCGATGATGACGGTATAGGCAAAATAACCTTCGGTTTGCGAAAGCAGGTCGCAGACGGTCACGGATTTGCCCGCGCCGGACATCCCCAAAAGCACCGCGTGCTGTGGGGACTGATTATCCTTCGAGCCGGAGAATGTCTCGACGCCCACCAGATTATTGTTGGGGCCGTCGTAAATCGCCTCGGCAGTTTTCAAATGGCCGGTGAACGTGCTGGTGACGGGGAGCATATCGGCCAAGTAGCGATGTTCGGAATAGAGTTTGCGATGCTCATACCGTCCCCAAGTCCAGCCCGGCCACGTCTGGAAGAAAAGGTTTTTGGACGTGCTCGGCAGGTTGCTCTCGAAATACTGCGCCGAGTTCATCGCATTGATGGCGTTCTTGATGGCGCCGGTTTTGGCGGTCAGCCCGTCTTTTGATTTGTCCCAAACCCGAATCACAAAGAGCGCATTGAAAGGAATGGTCTGCCCCTGCATGAGCGCGTGAATTTTCTTCTCCTTTT
>JACTVF010000395.1 GCA_019695435.1 Methanoregulaceae archaeon
GCAGCCCCCAACAGTGGCAGAGGAATTCACTGCACAGGTTGTTGTGCTCCAGCACCCCAGTGCAATCACGGTTGGTTACACGCCGGTCTTCCACTGCCATACAGCCCAGACCGCATGCACATTTGTCGAGCTCAGGAAGAAACTTGACCCGCGTACTGGCCAGACCAAGGAAGAGAACCCTACATTCTTAAAGACCGGTGACGCGGCTATCGTCCAGATCAAGCCGACAAAACCCATGGTCATTGAGAATGTCAAGGAACTTCCGCAGCTGGGCAGGTTTGCCGTCCGTGATATGGGATCAACGATTGCCGCCGGCATGTGCATCGCCATTCTGCCGAAACAGATGATTAAATAAATTTTTGGGTGTGATCATTCATGCAAAAAGCCAGAATTCGCCTGACAGGAACAGATTTTAACAAGGTAGAGACGGTCTGTGACAGGATCCGCGAGATTGCCGAACGCACAGGGGTGAATCTGGCTGGACCCATCCCACTCCCGACAAAAAGACTCGTTGTACCAATCCGCAAAAGCCCTGATGGAGAGGGAACTGCAACATTTGATCGCTGGCAGATGCGTATACATAAGAGACTCATTGATATCGATGCGGATGAGCGTGCACTCCGTCAGTTGATGCGGATTCAGGTGCCAAAAGATATAGGAATTGAAATTGTATTAGAGAGTTGAAGGTGCGGCACGTGGAGAAGGCCGCTTTCTTTTCCGATAAGATAAAACAAATTTTTACTTTTGAGCGGGTTTTTCTTTTAATCTTACTAATTACTATTATTCTGAGATTCTGGCACTTGGATCTCAAATTATTCCATCACGATGAAGCCATCCATTCATGGTTTTCTTATACTCTCCTGACAAAGGGGACATGGGTCTATGACCCCAGCTATCACGGTCCGTTCCTCTATTATGTCACAGCCGGGATGTTCTCGCTTTTTGGCGCATCAGATCTCGTAGCACGATTACTTCCGGCAGTATTCGGCACTCTGCTTGTACCACTGGTCTATTTCATTTACCGGCTCGGGTATATTTCTAAGATGCAGACACTTGTCGTGGCACTGTTTCTTGCCATTTCACCGGACATGGTCTATTTCTCCCGGTTCCTCCGTCATGACATCTTTATGCTTTTTTTCACCATGCTCCTCCTTGTAGCCCTGCTCTATTATTTTGAACGGGGGCAGCTGCGATACGTCATTATAGCGGCAATAGCAACGGGCGGAGCACTTTCCTGTAAAGAGGAGATGCCCATCATATTGTTGATTTTTTTCTCGTTTTTTGGATATGCACTCTGGAAAAAACGTATCCGCCTGCCACTCCAATGGAAAAATGATCTCATTATCGGATTGTTTATTATTATCGCGATTCTGGTTGGCCTCTATTCAGCGTTCGGTATGCACCCGGAAACGCTGGTCGGCCAAAATTTCCAGATAAATTCAACCGGATGGTATCAGGCCGCTGATCACTGGGTAGCCATGTCTGACGAACAGCGTCTTGGAGGCCCGTTCTATTTCTATATCCCATTGTATCTCTTATATGAATTACCGATATTCCTCCTTGCGATACTGGGGGTGCTCCAGTTTGTGTTCAAAGACACCAGCCTGACCCTTACCGGCAAACGTCTGAAAAACTGGTTTTTAACATGCCATTTCAAATTATCAACAAAGGATCTCGTTGCAGCGAGTCTGACCCAACTCAGAACTCCCAAAGAAGCCAGTGAAAAATCAGACTTTTTCTTCCAATTCTGTATTTACTGGATGATCCTTACCATGGCATTTTATGCATATGTCGGCGAGAAAGTGCCATGGCTGATCATCCACCAGCTGCTCCCGATGAGTTTTGTTGCCGTATACAAACTGAATTGGCAGAAGATTGCATTTGCCCTTATAGGTTGCCTGTTTTTAGCCCTGATAACCTGGCATGTTGCATTTATCCCGGCAGACATCAACGAGCCTATAGTCCAGGTCCAGAACTCCGAGGATCTGAGGGCGGTTATGAACATAATGGATAACTCCAGTAAGGTGGTTCTGGCATCACAGGATTACTGGCCATTACCGTGGTATTACCGGGGCGATCGGTGGGATAAGATCACCTTCTATGGCCAGAAAGAGGATATAAAAACCCTCATTGAGAACCATCCGGATGTCATAATCCTTCATGATACGGAAAGTTATTCGTCTATACCGGGGTATGATAAAAAGACTTACAAACTGGATTACTGGTTCTCATATTATGATAATGAGAACCGGTTATTTGACTATTATATCCACCGTGATGGAAAAATGGGAAGTATTAATCTCGATGTGTTCACACCGCAGCCGTGAAAGATCTCATTTTTTTGAACCAGTCTGTGGCTTAAGGTTGATATAATTATTTACATGTAAGATCAAGGGAAGGATTTTTCCTTGAGGATCTTAACGTAAAAACATGGTGCGGGTGAGGTACGTTACGTATCTGACGCAGATTTAGTGATCCCAATGAGGATATTAAGGCTATTTAAAAACCAAAGAAATGCTGCGTTAACCCTTCGGGTACAGACATGGATATGACAGGGAGGGACCGTCATCCACCAGATTTCGTCGGGTCTCCAACAAAACTGCCTTAATGCAACGATCTATACGCCAGGTTTCTAAAACATGATCCGGCGCAGCGGACAGATTAAAAGTCGATATACCGCAGGAACTCCCTTAAAAAGGCATGATATCTTTCAGAAACCTGTACCGATTTTAATTTTAAACAATTGTTGTGGTGATTGCTTAATTTAAGCCACTACTATAAACTAACCATACACGGCGAGTAGTGGATGAAGTTACGTGAGTTGGCACAATATATCGGAGATGAAGAGAAGGCTGAACAGGCCTTACTTGAATTGGGAATACTCAAACGATATACCACCTGTCCCTTTTGCGGAGATGATCATATAGGGAGAGTTCGAAGATTCAAGTTCACATGGTATCATTGTGGCAAGGAGGGGG
>JACTVF010000396.1 GCA_019695435.1 Methanoregulaceae archaeon
TTCCCGCTCCGCGATTATCGACCCGTGGGCGCAGGGATACACGGTCGATAGCCTGAAAACGCTTTTCCACAAAGACGCCTCGATCAGCGATCAGTACGAAAAGGGCGAAATGGGAGAGGCGCTGGGTTTCGCGTTCAAGATGTCCCAGAATATACCCTCGATCTCCTGCGGAACCCGCAAGGCGGGAACCCTGGTATCCACCGGCCACATGAATACCGTGACCTCGACGAGCGTTGACGGCGATACCGTGCTGAACCTCACGCTTACCAGTGACGGTTCGACCGGCGCGGCCTATACCATCAACGCAGGCGATACGTTCCAGATTGCCGGTGTCGATGCGGTGCATTACGAAACGAAGGTCGATCTAGGCCGGTTGCAGGATTTCGTCTGCACCACGACCACGACCGCAAATGTCAGCGGCGTTATCCAGATTCCGGTTTCCCCCTCCATCAATCTCACAGGGCCGTTCCAGAACGTCAGTGCGCTGCCGCAGTCCGGCGCGTATGTGATGTTCACGAACGGCGATGCCAGCGAGACGCACAAGACGAACATACTTTTCCACCCGGAAGCGTTCGCCCTTGTGACGGCCGACCTCGAACTCCCCGGCGGCGTGGACATGGCCTCTCTTCAGCAGCTCGACGGTATCAGCATGAGAGTCGTTCGGCAGTACAATATCATCACGAACGAGATAATCTGCCGTGTTGATATTCTGCTTGGCACGAAGCTCATCCGTCCCGAACTAGCCTGCCGGCTGGTCAGGTAGTTTTTCAGGGGAGGGGCAACCCTCCCCATCCCTTCATTCTTTCAAACAGGAGATTTCTTATGTCGGTAACGGAAACCAACGTACAGTACCTTTCCGATGGGCGAGCCGATGGGACTTCTTTCTATCAGCCTTCCCAGCAGACGGCGCAGGGCATCACCCTGACCGCGACTTCCACAGCGGGCATCGCGACAAGCGGCGGCTATGGCTGTTCCAGCGCGACAATTTTCAATGCACTGGCAGCCGACGTAGTGGCGATCAAGCAGATTCTTCGCAATGCGGGCTTCTGCATCAACGGCTAAAGGAGCGGGCGGCTAATCACCGCCCCTTTCTTTTATGATACCGAAAATCATTCATACCGTCTGGGCCTCGAATGATCCGTTCAAGGAAAAGTTTTACGCTTGGCGTAAAACATGGATGGAACATAACCCCGATTATTCCTTCATGTTCTGGACTCCGGCGAATATGCCCCTTGAGCAATTCAGCGCACTCGCGCAGTTGATCGTGAAGGGGAATAATCATTATTGCTGGAAATCCGATGTCGCCCGCTATGAGTTGGTGCGGATTTTTGGTGGTATTTATGTCGATACTGATTTTGAATGTCTGAAAAATTTTGACCCTCTGCTCAATGTAAGCTCCTTCGCTGGTGGCCCGTGGCTGGACTATTGCGAATGTTCAATCTTTGCTGCCGAGAGGAACAATCCCGTAATCGGCTTTACTGGTGAGGCAGTCGCCCATCAGATTATGCACCATCCGGCCAGCTATAAAAGCAGCGAAGCGATACGTATTTCCGGTGAGTGCTTGCTGCATTGTGAAAAGATTTACCCTCGGCATTATTTCTATCCTGATTATTGGAACAAGGAAATTGTGGCACAGAAGCAAGTGCCTTTCGATAAAAACGAAGTTTACGCAGTCCACCATTGGAGCGGTTTTGATAATGATGGCTGGACAAGAGACGGAGTGTAGCGATGGGAACGTTCAATTATAAAGGTTTTACGCTTAACGACCCGAATCTACCGACCGGTCCGCAGGGGTGGGGAGCGGTTGAAACGGCATTGTTCCAGCAGATGATTGATTCTATTCTGGCAGTACGACAAATCAATCAGGTCTCCGGCGATACCTATGGCGTCGTAACTCCTATCGTTGGAAGTGCGGTTAATGTGTATGAGGTAAGCAGTTTGACAGGATTAGGGGGGGCGGTGACAATTGCGGCACCTATCGGAACTCCACATGAGGGGGACCAGCTATACCTTGTCTTGCATGACCCATCAGGAACCGCATTGACTTTTTCTTTTAATACAGCATATATCGCCTATGATCCATCATTGCCTTCGGGTATTGGAGGATATGGGCCAGAAGGAAACTTGTTACAACTTATGTATAGCGCGGTATATTCGGCGTGGGTACTCGTCAGTTTCTCGAACATTTACCCTTAAGGAGTTATCCGCCAATGAATAACTTTGGGCAAAACCACGATTACGGTAAGAGCCAGTTTGCGGATAAAATACCGATACCGTTTCAATTCTCGGTATTGTCGCTTATTCAGGCTTCGCTCCGTATCCTCGGCGTGGTCCGCACCGGGGAAAATGCCGATTCGCAGGAAGTCAAAGATGCCATTGAAGCCCTCAATACGATGCTCCGCGAATGGGACAATGAGCGAACAATGGTTCCGTGCTTGCAAAATCAAATTTTCGATGTGACCCCAGGAAAGAGCGTTTATACTATCGGTCTTGACGATACGGCCGATTTTTATTTTAATCGCCCGCTTGCGATTGAAAAGGCATTTACGCGATTTCTCGGTTTTGATTATCCTTGTGAAATAATCAGTAATGACAAATATCAGGACATTTTTGCAAAGACGATTCAAAGTACGTTCCCGAAATACCTTTTCTACAACCCGACCTATCAGCCGGTAGGCACTACAGGTATGGGCCGCATGATGGGGACGATCAGCTTTTGGCCCGCTTTTGCGCAGTCCGGCTGTTCGGTGAATCTGACTATGTGGACACGGCTTCTGGAATATGCCAGCCCATCGGAAAAGATTTTTTTGCCAGAAGGGTATGAAGCCGCGATAAAGTGGAATCTCGCGGTCGAACTTTCGCGGGAATATGGCAAGGAGCCGACGCCATTCATGGAAAAGCGGGCCATGCAGACGAAAGACATCATTATGGCGGCGAATACCGATGAAATGCTTATGCGCGTGGACAGTAA
>JACTVF010000397.1 GCA_019695435.1 Methanoregulaceae archaeon
AATAAACATCCTCCACTAACTTAATCGGCTCTATCTCCCTCTCCACCGCTAATATCCTATATCTCTCCACAATCCTTGGAAACTCTTTAAAATACCACGCCCTAATTAATCCCTCCACTAAAGCCTTCTGCTCCCCAAAAGTAAACTTCTGTTGAGCATCCTTCTCCATATCCTTTCCTCTA
This sequence comes from Methanoregulaceae archaeon, assembly GCA_019695435.1. GTDB lineage: Archaea > Halobacteriota > Methanomicrobia > Methanomicrobiales > Methanospirillaceae > Methanoregula. Next base: position 183 of record JACTVF010000397.1, read on the forward strand.
AATCCCGCTTCCTCACAGTCATTAACATACTGGGTAACAGCCAATTGTACTGCTAAATCAACATCTGCCTCCTGTCCTATCCTAGCCCTATTAAGTAAATGAGACACCCCACTATGAACAGCCGTCCCTGTTACAAGTGGAACAGACCTTCTCTTAGCGACTAATCCCTTACCTAATAGGAATTGATTATTGAAGCGAAGTCTAGGGCAACTTTGGAAGTCCTCAATGTTACTCCTACTAGTATAATTCATATTCCAAGTACCTCTATAGTATAGAGCTTGCAGTTTTCCTTAGCTAACGATGCCATACACTTCGCATTTTCCATTTTCTGCTCCTGTACCAGTTCCTATTACCTTTCCAGTAAATATTCCAGTGAATACCTCATAAGTATATGGGTCTTCAATAATTAGCATAACCTCATCCATCGGCTGTGCCATCTGTCGAAGTTGAAGAATTAACGTCGCTACTGTCATATTACCTCACCCCCACTTCTTTCTCCTCTTTCAGCCCCTCAAAAGTCTCACATATCAACATCCTCAAAACCTGTGTCCTTTTCCCATTCGTATTAATCTTATACTTAACTCTCCCAATCCTATCCAACATCTCTATAATCTCATCCTCCAACTTAAATCCAGATTTTTGCTTCACTTAACCCTCCCTTCTTAGGGGATTAGGGTCGATTTCTTCTAACTCTCTCCCCTCATAATAAGCAACATGCGCATTATTAGGGACTATCCAAAACATTTCACCATCGAAGAAAGCTATACCCCATCCTCTCTCTTTAGGTTTGATCCAATAATATTTCTTTATCTCTAGCTTCACTTATTAACCTCCTTTCCTCCACTCCCTTATATATTCTTCAAGGGATTCTAGAACATTCGGCTCTAGATAGATGGTATTTGTTGTACTTAAGCCATCCTCTGTTGTCAATACTAAACCATAATCACCTATGGATACATATACACCATCTCCTAAGTATGTTTTATTCATCTCATCTTCTCCTCAATCCATGCTGCTATCCCCAACAATGCAGCTATCAAAGCAAAGAGTAATAATGTCATTGCAATATCATCAAAACCCATTTCTTCTCCTCTTCCTCTCCGCCCTAATCTTCCCCCACTCTATCTCTAACCTTTCCTTAGTTATAATAGCCCTTGCTATTCTCATCTCAAACATCTTCACCTTACTCTTATGATACTCTATAGAGCCTTTATAATTACATATCGCCACCCTTACTCTATGCAACTTTGCATAAACAGGATACAACATATTATCAAGATGTTTTTTTCTCGTTCTAGCTATAACCCTCTTTCTATACTCCTCATCATTCCTATACCTAATAGTAGACTTAGGAACCTTCCCTAGTCCTGACTGCATACCTGACTCCCAATAGGATTTTCAACTAATATGAGATCATCTATGAATACAGACTCCAGAGTACCATCGTCCTTTAACATGATCCCTCTAATTGAATTTGTAGTTTCAACAACAAACTGTAAAAGTATACCAGTACGTACCTCATGCACATACTCTGGATAGTCTAGGTCATTGCCTATATATCTAACCAACCTACGGCCGATCCATTTGAATACCCTATTTTCTGTGTTATTGTTTATGCCTAATCGCATACCTAACCTCCGTTAACTTATATCCCCTCTCTAGCGCTATCCCCTATAACCTGTCCACGCCTCCTGCTATCTCCTCTTACTGTACGTGATTAGAAACTTCCCTACAAATACACTGCTTCAGGCCTAAATTATCAAACAAACTGAATCTATACACCGCCATTGTGCCAATAGTGCAGGGTTCAACATTTGATACAACATTTGACATGATAGGGGCTTTGAATATCGCCAACATTTTAAGCCCTATTAGTGTTGTATTGAATCCTTCCTTACCTTCTATCCTTTCACCTCCTACTACTAGCACATTCGAGTGGGGTATAAACTCGAAAAAATCCTCATTTGGAAATTCTTCTTTATACCAGCTAGGTATTAGGTAGATCCATTTATCATCCCATGCAACTAGACAACCCGAACCTAGTTTGTCCTGGGCCTCATGAATCGGGCTAACAACCATATAGCCTTCCTCCACAATTTCAACGAGCATGTTTCTCCTTTCAAAGACGTTAAAGACTTTAATATGTGTAGCTTGGATGCCTGTCCGACCCTCGAAAGGGGTGGAAAGGACAGTGTAACCTGAGGTGGGGGAGGTGTCAATGATTTTCCTTTGAGTCGCCTATGATTTGTCACAAATCGGATTTAAGTCGAATCAAATCAACCACTTGACACCCCTATCAACATCCTTTATAAATGACCTGTGGGGGAGAGGCCCACTTGCATGATAACGGAGCATCTACAGATAGATGTTAGTAAGCTAGATTGGGCAGAAGCTAACGCAGAAGCAATGAGTAACAATATTAGAAGCATAACACATTTTGCTAAGGAGAAGGGTTCTAATAGATTATATTGGTTTGATAATGGATACAAGCCTGGAGGGGAGGAAGTAGTTAAGGAATTGTATGTTAGGTTGCTAGAGATAATGGTGAGAAGTAAAAGGTGGAGATCTAGAACACGGGATGAGATACTAAAGAGGATGATAGACCCTCCTACACCAATTCTCCAACCTAAACCAGATGAGCATAGAGTAGTATTAAAAAATGGAGTTTATAACTTCTCTACTGAAGAGTTTATCCCACCAGACCCTACTTACTTGACTAGTACTATGATTCCAATTAAGTATGATCCTAATGCCGAATGTCCTAGATGGTTTTCGTTCCTAAA
>JACTVF010000026.1 GCA_019695435.1 Methanoregulaceae archaeon
CCTGGATTATCCTCGCTGTTTCCCAGCTTCGCAAGGGCAAAGCCTTTGTGGTATACGGCATCCGCATAGTCGGGCCGGATCTTAAGCGCCCGGTTATAAGCAGAGACAGCCTCGCTGAAGCGCCCGAGGCTTGCATAGGCAAGGCCGATCTGGTAGGCAGCTGAAGCGCATCCGGAATCAAGGGAGAGCGTAAGTGTAAAGGCCTCGATCGCCTCTTCCTGCCTCCCCAGCCGGGAAAGGACTATTCCTTTAAAGTAAGACGCACCGGCATGGTTCTCCTGCAGAGAGAGGACCCGGGTAAACGCCTCAAGTGCCTCGTCATACCTGCTCAGGTGAATGCAGGAGACACCCCGGCTGTAGAGCGCATCAGTATTATCCGGCTCGGCAGCAATGACTCGGTCGAAATCCGCGACGGCTTCACGAAACCTGCCCAGGTGCTGATATGCCTTGCCCCGGAAAAAGAAGACCCGCCTGTTTGACGGGTTCATCTCCGCTGCCTTGTCCAGGGCATATGCGGCATCCTCATACCGTTCCAGCTCGAACAAGGAGAAACCCTTATAGAGCCAGGCGTCTGCCACGAGAGGATTTAACGAGATTGCCTGGTCAAGTGATACCACGGCATCGGCAAATTTCCCGGTCCTGTACTGGGCGATTCCTTTTATTACCCCGATATCCGCGTGATCGGGCTCGACCTCAAGAAATGTCCCGGCTGCTTCGGCAGCTTCGGCATATCGTTCCTGCTTTGCAAGAATAAATGAGCGATAATACCAGACCCATGCATCGGAGGGATCAAGTGTATGAGCTTTTTCAAAAGCGTCAAGGGCTTCGTCGTACCTTCCTATCTCGTAGAGGGAGATCCCCATGTTGTAAAAAGCCTTTGAATAGCCGGGGACTACCTCGATCGCCTTTCCGTACGCAACAATGGCCTCCTCATGACGGCCGAGATCTGCAAGGGCGATACCTTTGTTGTAGTAGACTTTCGCGTGGCTGGGATCGATGGTAAGTGCATGATCGTAGGCCGATATGGCCTCCTGGTACCTGCCCAGTTCGTAGAGAGCGATGCCCTTGAGGATCCAGGCTTCGGCGTTGTCGTACTTAAGGGCGATGAGCCGTTCGCAGGCATCAAGCGCCTCCCGGTTCCTGCCGATCTGTGCGAGAGTCGCCGCCTTGTTGTACCATGCATTGATATCGGAGGGGTCCAACGTCAGCGCATTATCATAGGATTCAATCGCTGTATCGTATCTGCCGAGATCGTAGAGGGCGATGCCTTTGAAGTAATGAGCTTTGGGCAGTTTCGGAAAGAGGGTAAGCGCCCGGTCAAACATGACCACGGCTTCCTGGTACCTGCCGAGATCATAGAGTTCGATGCCCTGTCGCATCAGTGCTTCAGCATCACTTCTGCTCATGGATTATTGTCGCTCCCTCGTTAGTCTTTGATGATTCCTGGCGCCGCATGACGATAATATAAGCGTAAGGAAATGCGGCATATACCTTTTCCGGTATATATTTGTACACCACTATTAATGAATACTATTTTTATAGCTCTTCTTTGCCGGTACCTTCCTGCTGCCATCAGGGCATCTTCACGCGGCGAGGGACCGGATCACCCGGCCGAGCCGCCGTATCCCTTCTGCGATCCGTTCAATATCTGAGTTGGAAAAGTTCAGGCGGAGCGTATCTGTCCCACCGCCATCGACATAGAACGGGATGCCCGGGAGCACGGCGACCTGCTTTTTGAGCGCTTCGGTAAAGACCTCCATGGAGGAGCAGCCTGCAGGAAGCGTAACCCAGACAAACATCCCTCCTTCAGGTCAGGTCCAAGTGACTCCTTTTGGCATATCATTCTGCATCGCGGCGATCATGCTGTCCCGCTGTTCCCTGTACACACCCCGGATTTTACGGATATGGGCATCGATGTCGGTGTCTGCAAGATAGCGCGAGGCAATGCGCTGGGAAAGATAATTGGAATGCAGGTCGGATGCCTGTTTCGCAACGACCAGCTGATCCATAACAGGCTGCGGGGCGCAGATCCATCCGAGACGCATGCCCGGGGCAACGATTTTTGAAAAGGACCCGATAAGGAGGGTCTGGTCGGGCAGATATTTTTTAAAGGGCGGGTACGATCGGTCCGAAAACCGGAGTTCTCCGTATGCATCGTCTTCGACCATGATCGTTCTGGTGCCGGCAAGGATGTCTGCACACGCCTTCCGCCGCTTCTCTGAGTATGTGATCCCCGAGGGGTTCTGGGAATTGGGGATGCCATAGAAGAGCTTCGCTGTGTCCCCGGCTATCGCCATTTCAAAGGCTGCCGGATCCGGTCCCTCTGACTGGAGTTCGACCGGCACAAAGACCGGCTCGTAGAGCGAGAAGACCTGAATTGCACCGAGATAGCCCGGGCGTTCGATGGCGATTCTGTCGCCGGGATCGATCAGGATCTTGCCGATGAGATCGAGACACTGCTGCGAACCGTTGGTAATGAGGATCTCCGCAGGTGAGATGTCGAGGCCCAGCCGCTTTTTGTACCGGTCTGCAATAAACTGGCGGAGCGGGGGATATCCCTCGGTCGTTGCGTACTGGAGGGCGGTCCTGCCATCCTCGCGAAGAACCGTGGCGGCAGCCTGTGCAATGCCTCCGACATCGATCAGGTCAGGGTTTGGAAGTCCACCGGCAAACGAGATGATATCAGGATTTTCCGTTACTTTGAGGATCTCGCGGATAAACGATTTGGGGGTATTGCGCATCCGTCGGGCAAATGTATAGGTACGGTATAATGAGTCAGTCTTTTTTTTCTGCACAGCTTCCCGGGTTCCGGCCATAAAAATACAATCCTTTACCACACTATCTGCCAGTCTATCTTGAAAAAACAGCTTTATTTCCATAAGCGGTCGCGGGAATAGGGCATATTGCAGCGTCTCGCCGTCCCGGTCCATAAAACATCAGACTTCAACAGATTGCACTTCAAAAGACTTTTTACCTTTACCCGCACACCGGCTCACAAGGTGTTGTATATGACCGTCATCAAGAGCATTGAAATCATCTCATGGGCGAAGATCCATGCATTGTTCGGTATCGTGTTTGGCCTGATCTATGGGATACTGTTTGCCATAATGGGTGCCGCAATCGGGGCCAAATACAGTCTGCCGGGCGCGACGACTCTCGGGTTGCTCTCCATCATCGTCTTTCCCATCATCTTCGGGATCCTGGCCTTCATCTGCGGTGCGATTCTGGCCTTCCTGTATAACATTTTTGCCAGCAAGATCGGTGGTGTCGAGATCGAGCTGGCAGAGAAAAAAGCATAATCCCTCCTCTTTTTTTCAACTATTATATGAGATCAGGCCTGGCGGTTTACCAGATCCCTTTCAAAAGTTATTGCATATCGGGCGAAGGTATCGGGATCCGGGAACGGTCCTGCGGCAAGCGTCAATTCTTCCAGGGGATCGGACCGCAACATGGTCATGGTCGTTCTATTCTTGGGGGAATACGTGTACCGTACCTCCAGCAGGTGGTCGTGCCCGAGCAACCCGGGGTTGCGGGACGGGTTATATGCCACGGCAACCGCCCAACTATCTTCCTGCATGTCGAGGTAGACCGTTGAGATAAGGTACCGGTTATCCTTCCTGATCATCACTTCATCTTCGAATTTTCCCACCGCTTGCCGGGTTGCCGGCTGCGGGTTGATTCCATAAAATTTTGACATTTTCCCCTCCTTTTCCCCATAGCATTACTGCGTTTTCCTTTCCTGCCCGGTTCAATGCGAATGCGGGGGCAGGCCTTCGTGGCTGTGCTCACTGACATGATGGTACGCCGGCCCGGACGCGGTCATGGGATCCACGTGAATCGTTGCATCCGACAGGTACCTGAGATGATGGAGGAGTTCATGCTGGACTTCTTTTGCAATCGCATGTCCCTGCTCGACGGAAAGCGACGCATCCACCGTGATGCTGACCTCTGCGTGGAGCCGGTGTCCCAGCCACCTCACTTTCACATCCGTAACTTTACGGAGACCGCTGACATGGTGTGCGACATGGAAAATTTCTTTGGGGATCTCCGGGTCAACGCCATCGAGAAGCCGGGTGAAGATGGTCTTTGCCGACTCCCAGACAATCCAGAATATCGCAATCGTGATCCCAAGACCGATAAGCGGATCCGCAAGCGGGAACCCGAAGTAAACTCCGATGGCTCCAAAAAGGACCGCAAGGCTTGTCCACCCGTCCGTCCGTGCATGGTAGCCGTCAGCAACGAGCGCCGCGCTGCCGATCTCCTTTCCCACGCGGAGACGGAGCTGTGCCACGGCTTCATTCCCGATAAACCCGATAACTGCCGCCATTGCCACGGCCCAGAGAAACGTCACGTTATGGGGGTGGAGGAGCCGGTCGATGGATTCATATCCGGCAACAATAGCGGAGATAAGGATCAGCACTACGACAGCCACGCCGGCAAGATCTTCCACGCGCCCGTACCCGTACGTAAACCGGTAGGTCGGTTTTCGCACGGTCAGCAGGAACGCGAACAGGAGCGGGATCGCGGTGAGTGCATCCCCGAAATTATGGATGGTATCGGCAAGAAGTGAAACGCTGCCGGAATAATATACGACGACAACCTGCAGGATTGCAGTAATAAACAGCCCGACAAACGACCATTTGACCGCCCAGATCCCACGCTCGGTTGAAAAAATTGAAGGATCGACAACGCCGTGCATGTGGCCATGCCCATGGCCATGATGATGATCATAATGGTCATCATGACCTTCCCCAGGATCATGTTCATGAAAATGGCCATGATCATGGTCGTGATCGTCATGATGTTCGTGGTTTTCAGCTGGAGGGATCATTCTGTCGGACCTCGTTTTGTCATAGCTCCGGGTGCGGGAGACTGCGTTTTCGTGTTCATGGGGACAACGTCAATCGTATTGCCACTCTCCAGGCAATAGGTATCAACCCGCCGGAACACATGCGGCACCATAGACGCCGGTGTGAGGAGCACCGAGCATTCCCCAACGAGTGCCCGCAGGATGCCTTTGTCTATCACGCCATACGTGAAATCAAGCACTATCGATTCCCGCTCGGCAAGATTCTTCGCCCGGGTTCCCATTGCCCCGCGCCTGACCCCCGGATGGTCTGCGATCCATGCCGTGATTTCATCGGCCCCGTTGGTATCCACGTTACAGACAGTAATGGTTCCAAGAATCCTGTCCTCTTTTGGTTTCCTGAAGCTCTGTTCAAGTGAGCTGACCAGTTGCAGAACAGACTTTGGCGACTGCGTTTTCTCTACCATCTCCCGCGAGACGAGCTCAGTGTAGACTTCCAGTACCGCAGGCATCCGTAGATTCGAGGACGTGACAAGTGCGGGATCCGTAAAGACTTCCTCGGGGGTACCCGTGTGAAGAATGGTCCCTTTGTTCATGAGGATGATCTGGTCCGCCCAGAGGTATGCCAGCTCCACATCATGCGTGGAGATAATGATCGTAGCGCCTTTTGCATTGAGTTCATCGAGCAGTTCCATAAGATCCGCGGCACCGGCAGGGTCGAGCGAACTGGTTGGTTCATCAAATACGAGAACCTCCGGGTCCATCGCAAGTGTCCCTGCGATCGCGGCCCGCTTCTTCTCCCCCCCGCTCAGCTGGTGTGGGGGGCGTTTTTCGAACCCGGAAAGACCTACGGCGGCAAGTGATTGCGTGACCCTGGTCTTGATCTCGGCCGGTGTCATGCCGAGATTGAGGGGCCCGAACGCCACATCCTGGTACACCGTTGGTGCGAAGAGCTGGGTATCCGAGTTCTGGAAGACCATGCCGACTTTTTTCCGCACCTCGCGGAGCGATCTGCTGTCGTACCTGAGCGGTTCGCCATCGAGAAGCACACGCCCCTTCGAGGGTTCAAGAACCCCGTTGCACATCAGCATCAGGGTGGTCTTCCCGGCACCGTTGGGGCCGACCAGTGCAACCTTTGCTCCTTTTTTTATCGAGAAGGTTACACCGGAGAGTGTTTCCGGGCAGTTCGGGTAAGCATAATGAATAGTATCAAATTCAAGCAGGTTTGTCATGGTTCACCTGAACGGAACTATAGTACTTGTCATGATTGCAACGGCAATGCAGAGACCCAGATAGACTGCGATAGATGCAATTGCCGCCGGTTTCGGGGGATTCTGCTGGCCCGGCAATGCCAGTTTGCCGTCATAGCACCGCGAGTCCATAGCGATGATGAGATCTTCGGCCTCCTTCCATCCCCGGATGAAGAGCATAGCACCGAGCATCGCCATCGAATTAATGGATCGTTTGAGCGAGGTATACCCGTGGCGGATTGTCTGGGCGTTGTGGATTGCGATTGTCTCGGCGAGGAAAACGAAGATAAAATGGTAGATCAGCATGGAGAGATCGACCATAACGGGAGGGAAACGCAGTTTGTGCATGACAGAAAAGATCTCAATCATGGGGGTTGTCAGGGCAATAAAAAAGAGCCCGCACATCCCGCCGAATGTCCGGACAAGTACGAGGGAGGCAAGGTTCGCAGAGCCTGTCGTGATGGTCAGCGGGACGTTCGCGACCGTAAACGTAAGGATAGTATCTCCACTCCCGCTTAAGAACAGGATAACGATCACGGAGAAGAACGCAAATAATACGGGAATATGAAGGAGTTCCACATATACCCGTACCGGTATTTTTGCAAAAACAAGGGTAATTGCTGAAAGAGTAATGAGAATAAACAGCGGGGCAAGCGGGGCCGGGGAGGCAACACAGATGAATATGGCTCCCATTCCAAGGACGAGTTTAAGATAGCAGTTTACATCCCGTAACGCATTTGACTGGGCATAGTAATCCAGGTTCTCTTCCATAAACGTCATAAGGAATACCTATACTCTGACGTCTCAAACGTCGGAAAATTGAAAAGATGGGTCATGTAGGGTTTGCACTATCGCGTTTACCCCGGTAAAACCCGAAGAAGTATCCGATCACGAACGCCCCCAGGCCGGACTGGATGGAGAAGAGCAGGGACTCGACTTCAGTGCTCGGGGGAGTCCAAATAGGCTGTATCCAGGGGGTGTATCCCGTTGCCTCGATCGCGGCGCTTCCCTGGTCATCTGATCCCTGCCAGGTCTCCTGCCCGGGTTTGGCGGTTGCCTGGATATTGGCATTATTTATGATAAAGACTGCCGCAAAGATGACGATGAAGACCGCAAAGATGATCTCAAGTTTGTACTTCATGAAAAATCTGGGGATCATTTGAAACCCTCCATAATTTTTGTAACCTGCTCCGGTGTGAGTACCTTAAGTTTGACGAGAATATCGCCCCGGCTCTGGACGATATATTTGAACACGAGCGCGATAAGGAGTCCTTCAACGATCGCAAGAGGAACCTGCGTAACTGCATAGATTCCAAAGAAGGTTTAAAAGGAGATCAGGAACCCGCCGTGCGTTGCCGGGAATGCCGCTGCGAGCTCGATTGCCGTGATAACATACGTAAAGAGATCCGCAACAAATGCGACGAGGAAGATATTGACGAATATGTTCAGCTTCGCTGCCTTTGCCACCCGGTACACCGCATACCCGAGGAGCGGCCCGGCAATTCCCATCGAGAAGTCATTGGCGCCGAGCGTGGTAATCCCGCCGTGGGCCATGAAAAGTGCCTGGAAGATCAGCACGATGACGCTGAGAACACAGGTGATGAACGGGCCGAAAAGCACGGTCGATAACCCGGTCCCCGTGGGATGGGAACAACTTCCCACAACGGGAGACGGCATCTTCAGTGAAGAGAGAAGGAAGATGAAGGCGCCCGACACAGCGAGCAGTGAAAGGGTTTCACGGTGTTCCTTAACCTGTCGATTCAAGAGATAAATCCCGTAAATGATGAACGGCGCTGATACAAGATACCAGAAGACGCACCACTGCCAGGGCAGATATCCTTCCATGATATGCATAATAATACGAGATCATGTTTACTTGATATAACTAAATAAATCTTGCTAAGTTGGGTCCTGATGCATTTACAGGGGATGGCCACTATTTCTTCTCGGAAAAATCCCAAATAAATCGACAACACATCAGCACGCACGAAAGAATAATTATCTCATGGTCGTCACTCTTTTTCCTGGTACAATAAGATGCCGGAGCTGATGCAGCCTGACTCATGATACAAAGGGAGCCTTACCTTTTCTTATGCGGAGCAAGGGCGATGTCTCGCGTTTCCAGATCCTTGTAGAGATTGCCGAACGCCAGCCGGCTGTACGCCAGCTTGAGATTGCCGACAAGATTGGCATGACACCGCAGGCCGTCTCCGAATATATCCGCGATCTGGTTGACGAAGGTATGGTAGCCGTGAGCGGCCGGAGCAATTATACGGTGACCAAGACCGGGATGGCATGGGTCATGGAGAATGCAGCTACCCTGGAGTTATATGTCCGGCATATCCGGCGCGACATCATCAAGCATGTCTCGGTCTGGACTGCTATTGCTGCTGATGACATGAAAAAGGGAGATATCGCCGGCCTTTACATGAAGGACGGGTATCTCTGTGCAGGAAAGAAACCGAGGTCGGCAACAGCAACGGTCTATGCGGACGCAAAGAAGAACAATGACGTGGGAATTTTTGATGTGAATGGGATCATCGAGCATCATGAGGGAGTTGTCCACGTCTGCAAGGTGCCCCGGGTCCAGCACGGGGGTTCTCTCAAAGTCAGCAAAGACAAACTCAAAAAGATCGTTGCCATGGCCGGATTCGTCGCGGCTGTCGGGATCGAATCATCGATTGCACTGAAATCCATTGGCAGGGACCCTGACATCTTCTTTGGAGCAGGTGAAGGTGTCATCGATGCCGCATATCATGGGATCACCTGTGCGATTGTTATAACAGACGATGAGTTCACGAATTTTGTCAAGCGACTGGAGAACACCCCGCTTGAGCATAAGATCCACGATTTGATCATACCAGAAGATCACGGATCATCTGACAGTGACCAGTGACGTTGTTAAGGTCTTAAAAAACTGGATTTATCCAATACTGTCAGTTTTGTGAAAATGGCGGGGGGGCAGTTATCCTCATACCTCCCACACGTAAGAAAAGTCGCCGCCCCAAAAATACGCCCGTAAAACCGTCCGATTTCACGGGAGATAAATCTGAGCCATTATATCGGTTTATTCTTAAAAATACGCCCAAATTGAGCCCCATATAATACCCATAATCGGGCAATAGCGGCCTATTACGGGCCTTTGTTTTCAGGATCGAACGAAAACACATTCGGGTCTGAGATCGGGCCGTAAAATCTCAATACATGAACGTTTTATTTCGTCCGATTTCCAAAATATGGCTTATTTGGGCTTGTTTTAAAACGGAGCCCGATACGGGCTCCGATTGGATCCCGGGATGGGATTCCGGGCTCAACTTGGGCCCGGATTAGTGTAGCTCAGAGCAGGTGGGTCAGGAGGGTGCCAGACCTGCCCCCCGGGAGGAAACTCCCGCGGCGAGAAAGCAAAAGGATCTGACGCACGCGACCATAGAAGCGATCTCATGATAAAAAAAGGGAAGCAGACTCGCAATTATATTCTTTTCATGAGGTTTTTGATGGGGTGTGAGCCCAGACGCGAGAAAACGCCTCGTCTGGTTTTGCGCTCTGCCGGTCAACCCGTTTCACGGGTACGCGGATACCGGTGTCACAGCAGAATATTGGGGATTCCCCAAACTTTATTTTTCCAGACTCCCGATACCGGTACGCATGGACACCGGTAACGACCCTGACATATCCCCGCGCAAGGTGGAGTACCTCAAATACCTGTGCGTGAAAGGCGGGAGGGTGCGGACCACTGATATCGCGCGGGAGTTTTCCGTAGACCCGTCGACCATCACAAAAACGATCCAGGAACTCTCGTGTGCCGGTCTTGTCACCCACGAACCGTACCACGGGATCTGTCTTACGGATACGGGAAAACGATATGCCGGTTACTGTATCAAACGCCACCGGATCCTGAGCCTGATGCTCACCCATTACGGTTTCTCACACGAACAGGCATGCGCGGAGGCCTCGCGCTTCGAGAGCCGGGTAAGTAAGGAGGCCATCGACCGGATCTGCGCCGCGATGGGACACCCCGGCCAGGGGATCTGCGGGGCAATCACGCATGACGACGGGTGCCTTGACACCCCGCCGACTCCATGAAACGTTTTTCCCTCACCGGCATTTATTAATTTTCCAGGATGTAATTTTGCAGAATCCGGGGCAGGACAGGAATATAAAAAAACTGTTCACAGCCACGATCGTTTATCGTTCACAGATGTATGGTTGATCAGAATACCAGACCCTGTACCAGCTGACCGGGGCCTGCACGGCTCAAAAAAAGTATTTTAAAAAAGATTGGGGCATGCCCAAATCTTGAATAATCATTATATGATCACCCGGCGACACTCCTCCCCGGATTGCCAGCCTGCACTTCCCCGTACAGAAGGTTATACAAAAATGATCCCGTCATCGAAAAAATTTGCCCTCGTAAGTGCTTCTGCAATTGTTATAATCCTCGTTGTCCTGATCGCACTCCCGTATTTTACCCAGTCCGGCACCCCCCATGCGCCATCCGTGGCAGCCGGGTCGACCGGTAAACTCCAGGTTATCACCTCGTTTCGGCCGATCACCCTGCTCGTAGAACCTGTTGCCGGGGACTATGCCGACGTAACCCAGCTCCTCCCTCCCGGTGCGGAACCTCACGAGTACGAACCGACACCGGGCGATGCAATGACGCTCGCAAAAGGAAAAGTGCTGTTCTACGACGGGCCGTTCATGGAACCCTGGGTAGAAAACATTGCCGGTTCGGCCAACCCTGATATCGTGCGTGCACCGTTTATTGATTCGATCCCGCCATCGGCGCTAGCGCAGATGAAAATCGAATACCCGGACTTCCCCAATACGGATCAGGATCCTCATCTCTGGCTCTCGCCACAGCTCGCCGGATATTATGTGCCCTATATCGCAAACCAGCTTTCAGCAGCAGACCCGGCCAATGCTTCCGGCTACCAGAAGAATGCGGCTGCATTTGAGACCCGGCTCGAAAAACTGGATGCCGATTACTCCGTCGGCCTCAAAAACTGCACGACACGGACATTCCTGACTTCGCACGCATTCCTTGATTACCAGGCCGCCGCATATAACCTGACCGCGCTTTCCATCTCCGGTTTAAGCCCGGATGCAGAGCCGTCAGTCCAGCAGATGGCATCGATCTTAAAAGAAGCAAAAGCAGACAACGTCCGGGGCGTGCTCGCGGAAACCGACGAAGTCCAGGCATTAAGCCAGTCCATTGCAACCGAACTTAACCTCCCCGTGTATCCTTACTCCACCATGGAGGTTCTGCCGGCCGGCCCGCTTAACTCCGGGGATAATGATTATGTCAGCATAATGGAAAATAACCTCCAGCAGATGAGGCAGGCGCTGAAATGCCAGTAGATGCACCCCGCGATCGGCCGGTATGCCTGACGGTCAATAATATCAGTTTTTCGTACGGCGCAGAACTGGTCCTTGAAAACGTTACGCTTGCGGTCCGGCAGGAGGAGTTCGTAGGTGTCGCCGGCCTGAACGGATCAGGAAAAACGACTCTCTTGAAGATCCTTGTCGGCCTGCTCAGGCCCGACGCCGGGACGGTCGAATTTACCTGCCACATGGACGACTGCGAAGGCATGTCCCCCTGCCGCCCCTGCATCGGGTATGTCCCTCAGCAGCCGGTGCTGCGCCAGCAGCAGTTCCCGGTGACCGTGCGTGAGGTCATCGCGATGGGCACCTACGGCCAGTCCGGCCTCTTTTCACGGCCGACAAAAGACGATGCCGCGGCTGTCGACAAAGCGATTGCTGAAGCCGGGCTTGGCCGCATCGCCGGGGAACTCTTCTCCGATTTATCGGGTGGCCAGCAGCAGCGGGCGCTGATCGCCCGGGCCCTCGTGGGAAATCCCCATATCCTTGCACTTGACGAGCCGACAAATGGGGTCGATGCAAAAAGCAAGCAGGAGTTTTATGCCCTGCTCTCCCACCTTCATTTGACGCACAAGATAACCGTCCTCATCATTCTTCATGACCTGACCGAGTTGAGCCGGATGATGGAACGGATCGTCTTTCTGCATCACCGGGTCCTGTACGATGGCCCGGCAGGGGCTCTTGGTTCAGAAGGGCTCTGGAACCTGATGGTCCGGGCGGGCAGCCAGTGAGGAGATACGCAAATGGTGTTTGAATTCCTGTTATACAAGTTCGGCGTGCGTGCGCTTATCGGGGGCCTGATTGTAGCGGTAACCTGCGCGAGTTTGGGGGTGTTTATTGTGCTGCGCAGGCTGTCACTCATCTCTGACGGGCTGGGCCACGTAGCTTTCGGAGGTATTGCCCTTGGGTTCTGGACCGGGATCTATCCGCTCTATACTGCCGTTGCCTCCGTTATTGCCGGGGCACTCGGGATCCATGCCCTTTCCCGGCTCCGGGTGGCCTCCGATGCGGCAATCGCGATCCTGTTCTCAGGAGGGCTTGCTATCGGTATTGTCCTCATCAGCATGGCACAGTCCGCCCCGGCAGACCTTCTTTCGTACCTGTTCGGGACCATTCTTGGGATCAACGATAACGACGTTTACCTTGCCGCAGGACTAGGCGTGATCGTCCTTGTGGTGCTTATTTTACTCTGGAAGGAGTGGGTTGCTATCACCCTTGACCCGGATTTTGCACGGGTCGCCGGGATGCCTGTTACCCCCCTTGAAATCCTTTTTACGGTCCTTGTCGGCCTGACCGTGGTCGTGGCCACCCGACTGGTCGGTGTTCTTCTGGTCTCAAGTCTCATGATCATCCCTGCAATTGCAGCAATCCAGCTCAGGCTGCCCTTCCGGCGCACGGTTCTTACAGCACTGGCGCTTGCAATCGCGTCAGTCATTATAGGACTCCAGCTCTCGTTCTCCTACAACCTTGCATCCGGGGGAGCGATCGTACTTGTCACCATCGGGTTTTTTATTATGACTGCGCTCTTTGCCCGGCTCTTGCCGAAAATGAAACGTGAGCTGCCGGTCGACCCGTGGGAACACCAGTGCTCGGAACCGGGATACATGGGATCCAGAGAACAAAAGAACAGGGAAAAGACCTGAATTTCTTTTGCATTGCAGAAACGCAGATTATCCGAAGACTCAAGCATACATGATGAAAAACAGTGGGTCTTTCCTGGTAAAATCTTATTTTTTTTGGCTCAGTAGAAATCCTAAATGGGATTTATAAGAACGCTCTTGGGGGCTACGGCAATCCCTGCCTTCGCCCCCGCCGCTGTGGCATCCCCCGGTTGCGATAGTATTTGTACTACCTGTACTCATCTGTACTCCAACACAGGTAATACGGAGGCATCGCATATGCCCCCGCCCCCTCGGGGGCAGGGCTGGCGTAAGGGGGGCGCATGATTTTAAAGATAGGTTTTCTACGGAGCAATTTTTTTTATAAAAACGACCGGATCCCGGATAAAAGGAGCGGGGAGAGGAAGCGGAAGAGGGCGGGGTTCCTGATGAGAATCCCGGCCACTTTCCCCGGCCGGTCCATATCGCCGTACTTCACAATCTCATCGACTATTTCCGGGTCGCTCATTGCGAGGATCAGCCGGTCAATCGTCTCCGGGGACAGGTGCTGGCGCATCTTATAGAGACGAAACCCAAGCGCGAGTTCCCTTCCGAGATCTGCCTTCCAGCGCCGTTCGAATTCTGCGAGAGATGCGTCGGAAAACGTGTCGTTTTCGCAGCATGCGGCCGCTACAGAAGCCGCATGGCGGGCAGAGCGGACGCCGGTGTAGACCCCGCCGCCTGAGGTGGGCTTGGCAAACCCTGCTGCATCCCCCACAAAGAGGGTACGGCGGCCGTACGTTTTGGGCATCACTCCCAATGGGATCGTGCCGGTGACCAGATTGAGGTCGGACTGAAGACCGATCCTGTGGATAAATGCAGAAAAGCGTTCCCGCACCAGTATCGTCCCGCACAGCCCTGCCCTGACCCGGCCGTTCCCGGACGGGATGACCCAGCCGAAGAATTCAGGGGATGCATCCGGGTAGAGTCCGACAAGACCGGGATCGTTATCGAGTTTTCCCTCGGCCTGGATGCCGGCGAGGTACACCGGGGCCCGTTCCATCCCGTAGATACGGGCAATCGTGCTCCGGGGCCCGTCAGCTGCGATCAGGATTTTAAAGGAAAACTCCTCGTGCCCGTTGATCCCCCGGGTGATCACCCGATTATCCCTGACAGCACAGACCGTAGTTTTGAGCCGGAAGTCTGCTCCCGCGTCCGCTGCAGTCTCTGCCATCTCGCGGTCGAGCATACCCCGGTCCACGACGTACGCTTTGGGTTTTTTCGCATCGATAACAAGGGCATGCCCTGTACCGGAGAGAATGCGTGCACCGGTCACGGTATTCAGAATGGGACGCCGGGAAACAGCGCACTCATCGAAAGCAGCAAGGGACAGGAGGCCGGCGCACTGCACCGGG
>JACTVF010000398.1 GCA_019695435.1 Methanoregulaceae archaeon
TGCCGTTGCTCTGGGCGCAATCTGCACCGGCATTACCCGCGGCGACTGGGTGGCGCTCGCCACCGCCATTTTGATCTTGCTTTTTGCCGGGCTCGGGCTACTATGGCTTATGCACGACATAATGGGAGGTCGGAAGTGAATAGCGGAAATCGGAAGGGTCTCGCGACCATCATCGTCATCTTGGGCCTGCTCGCGCTCTTTGCGCTGGTAGCTGGATGCGCAAACCCGGCATTCGATCGGTCCAAGCCGGCGCTCACCTGGTCGTTTTAGCTCAAGATCGCGAGCTTGGCGCGCAGCTCGTCGTTTTCGGCGTGGAGCTTCCCATTTTCTTCCTCCGCACTGTTCCAATAATATTCCGCTTCAGCGAACTTGCGCTTTAACTTCGCGATCTCCGCCTGGAGCGCAGCTTCACGAACCGCAGCATCTGCCTTCAGCTTCTCGATCTCGGGGCCAAAGACGTGCTTGCGCCAGTAGTGCTCGTTCGCGGCTCTCGTCTTATCGCGCTGGGTGTCTAACTGCATCTGAACCTGCGCCTTGTCCTCCTCAGTCATGCCAGACATGGCGATAATGTGTTTTAGCGTCGATATCCGTGCCATAGCTGTTCGTCCTTCCCGCGGTTGGGTGTGAGACTAATCAATACCACACTACAAGCATCATGTCAACACACCAGATGTGGTAGCTGCCGTGTGATGCCTGTCTAGACCGTCCTACCGTCCCCGTCCTAGTGACCTCCTATCCATCTCACCAAGTATTCTATTTTCACTACTACGGTATTAATTCTAGTCTATTTTCCTGCGTGGTTTAGGAGTGGGGTAGGACGAGACGTTCGGACGGATTTGCCCAGCACGAATTCACTTGCGCAAAGGCCCGAAAAGTGATACTTACTGCAATCGAAAGAGAGGTGAACCATGAGCTACCGAGTGAAGTTGAACAAGGACGGGATTGCCGAGCACGTAGAGACCGTGCCGGGTTCTGAGCCATCCGGAGAGGTCGTCGAGATCAAGAGCGGTGAAGGGGTTAGGGGTGCCGGGTTGCCGCGCCGGCACACTCCGCAGACCATGACGAAAACCGGTGCCATCCGAATTGCTAACATGGTCGCGCGATACTGGCGTGAGCGTGGCGCAACCACCGTCAAGCTGCGGGTGCAGCGTGACTACTCCATTCAGGAGACAGAGCTATGGACAGTTCGGAGCAACCTAGTGGCGGGCCTTCCACCAAGGTCGTAAAGAAGCGCGGCCGCAAGAAGAAAGCCCACTCCAACCAGTACGACTTTGCGGAGAGCACGGTTCGCGCCATCCTCGCCGCGAAGAAGGACACGGCCAAGCGCATCTACATAGACTACGGCCCAGGTCGCACCATCGAGAAGGTGCGGCAAGCCATAATCGACGCTGTTGGGCCGGTCAGCGAGAGCAGTCTTCGCCATTGGTGCAGCCATGGGAAATGGCTCGAAGCTGCGCAGGAGTACGATCTGAAGGCCGCCGAGAGCGACCATCAAACTCTTGCGAAGCTGCGCGAGATCGCCCAGATCGACGTGCTCGCGGCTCTCGATCTGGCGCGCTCCGTCCAGATCAACGAGCTGACGCACGTCGCTATGAGGCCGCAAGACAGGAAGGCGTTGTCGCAGACCATTAAAGACCTGACGACTGTGATCGAAACCTTGCGAGCGCCGGACAGCAGCCTTAGCCGCGACAAAGCGACGCAGCACAGCGGCAACACGAACGTCACTGTTAAGGGTGACGTTAACATATACCAGAACCGCGCTATTGCACTGTTGGACAAGATAGCGCTGCCTGCGCCGGCACAAGTGATTGATGTCGTGCCGACGCAAGTCTCTGCTGTAGAACCAGCGGAAACTACAGTTCCGGAGCTGGAGAATGCACCGGTACAACAGCCGGCCGCGGAGCCCGAGCCCGCAGGCAAGAAGCTGACCGCAAAGCGAGCGTTCGGCGTCGAGATACACCGGCTGGCCGAGCTGGCGGCGAAAGATCACGTCTCATTTTCTGAGGCATTAGAGAAGCTGAAGCGTGGCATATAGTGCAGGCGTCGCTCGGCACATGCATTATATTGCAGGTCGTCGCCCCTGTCAGCCAGCTCCGGGCTGAAGCACTCTGGGCGAGCGGCACAACATCTAGCCTGACGCAGCCCAGCGCGAGCTAAGTCGTTGATCTGCCTCAATCTCACTGTGACTGAAAGCGAGTTATGTGCACAGACCGGGCGCGGCACCCTCCGCCTTGCCTTCTAACAGAATTCGTTAATGAAAACAGGGGGTGCGACCCGGTATAAGCCTCAGAACCGCGGGATATGCAACCTGGCACGGGAATTGTCTCAATTTTGAGACAACCTGGCAGCCTACTAGCCGAGACCCCCACGGGTGCTTTACTCCTAAACTATCGCAACGATTTGGTAATCTGCTCGCGAGGCAATTTTGTGGGCGCCGGCCTGTGTAAACGAGGCTCCTTGACACCGCCCCGGTGGTACGCTACCTTCCCGGCATGAGCGGCTGTCGTCTAAGTGAAGGATACCAGGTTCCCCCTGGAGAAGGCGGCTCGAAGCCGACCCGGCCGCTCCAGTCCTTCGTCGTGAAGTCCATCCCCCACAAGATCGCGAAGCCCTTCATCAAGGAATTCCACTATACCCGGAAGTGCCCCACCGGCCTTAACTACTTCTACGGGGCCTACCTCGGCGACGAGCTTTACGCTGTTGCGGACTACGGGCTCGGCGGGAACATGGATGGCGGTCGTGCCTGGTCGAAGCGGACGAAAGAGATGGTTTTAACCCTCGATGCCCGGGATGCCGAGGGTCACGTGCTGTACCCGTTGAATTGTCTTGAGCTGAAGCGGCTCTGCCGTAAGGGCGCCAGGGGTGAGGCACTAATCCCGCTGACTAAGTTCCTGTCGATCTGCCACAAGATGTTGAAGCGGGATCATGGGATACGCTTCATCGTGAGCTACCG
>JACTVF010000399.1 GCA_019695435.1 Methanoregulaceae archaeon
CGTCCCCCGGTTGCGATGATGCTGTATTACCTGTTCTCAGATATTCACCCCCGGCACCGGTAATACGGAGGCATCGCATACGCCCCCGCCCCCCTGTGGGGGCAGGGCTGGCGTAAGGGGGGTTGCATGATACCAAAAATCTTACAAGTACTGAATTACCCGGATCTTTTCCTGCACGAAATTTGTTTGGTCCCTGAAATTTTCCAGCATTCAGATCTCAAGGCCAAAATTTCCGGGCCGTTGCAACTTTCGCGCCGGATTTTTCCGGCCCGGGAAATTTCGCGGCCGGAAAAGTACCGGGTTTTCAAGTTCCACATTCCGACCCTTGCCGCAGGATTTACGGCGGAGATCTGTGACTGAGGTTCCGGCACGGTGCTTTTTTTAAAACTTTCGCGCCAACTTTTTTTGGCCCTGAGAATTTTCAATCCAATTTTTTTGGATTTTTCAACTTTCGACCGGAAAATTTTCCGGTTTTTGAAATTTCGAACCAAAAAATTTTGGCCGGAAAAAATTTCGCGGCAAAAAAGCTCCGGCCGCCCGAACTTTCAAACCAAAATTTTTCCAGAAATAAAAATTTCGTGCCGTACGGACCGAGCGCGATCAGTGCGGAAAAATTTCGGGGCGAGTTATACTCACCGTCGGAGGCACCCTATTATAGTGGGGGTTTTACCCACTTTCGCGGCGATCCTCCGGAATTTTTTTCGCGCGAAAGTTTGTACGCTACATAATTTTGTGGCGTGAAAAGTCTCACGCAGGAAAAAAGTTCGGGCGCAACGCCGATTTTGGAGCAGTTCTTTTGAAAAGCCCATTATTATTCATCAAGAGTGGCCGGTCCAAGACTCTCATGCAGTTCCTGAGTCCCATTGTCAATGTTGGGTGAATTGAGCGCTATCTTCTCCACATCTTGCGATAAGTGCCGCCGTCCCCGAAGGGACACCCCCGCAGCGGATCAGTGACCAAAAATGGTGCGAAAAACACTCCCTTGCCCCGCCGTGCCCCGGAGGGGCCCTGAGGCGGGGAGCTCTCGCTTTTTTTAATTGTTTCATTGGGATTCGGACGCCGGTCTAGTCTAAAACTCCCCGTCCTGCTCGAAGCTCCGCCCGTACCGTATCGCGAGCTCCGCCTTGTAGAGTTCCCGGCCCAGGTATCCCGCATGGTCGAGGAGTGAGACATGCCCCCCATCAATGAGCGTATACAGTACGTCCTGCCACCGGCTCCCCTTCATCGCCTTCCCATTGATCACCGCAACGATCTGGTCGCCTTCGATCCCGATCCGGAAGTTACCTTTCGGGTCGTAGGTGATCTCGTTCGGCATCCGCCCTGCCGGGATTACGGTCTTGTATTCAAGTGGCGGTTCGCGCCGGCGCCGTTTTTCCTTGAGCACCAGCAGGTCGACGCCGAGATCTTTGGGGTACGGCCGGTCCCGGGCAAGCACCATCATCTCGGTTGCCCGGCGCATCTCCCGGATCGAGCCCCGGGTCTTGTCCGAATGCTCGCTTGAGAAGATCACGGCCGCTCCCGTTTCCATTGCCATGCCGGCGAGCAGGGCATTTGTCCCGATCGAGTCCGCATCAAGAAGTTCGATCACGTTTCCCGCGCCAAAGAAAAGCGGGCAGCCGGAATCCTTGAACTGCCGAAGCGAGGTAACAAGCCCCGAGCCGACCGGTTGGAGGAGAGGGTCGGCAATGATGCAGGAGACACCGGCGCGCCGCGCCCGGGTAATATTTTTCGCGAGCGTGTTCCCGCCGGGCACCACGACCGCGGCCGCTCCCGCCCGGGCCACGTCCTTTCCTACAAGGGGAATATTTGTCTCCTGGAGCGAGAGCACGAGATCGGCACGAAAAAGCGCGGTCCGAATCAGGTCCGGGTCCTGCGTGTCCACGGAGAGCGGACCATTGATCTCCTCAAGTTCGGAGAACACCCGTTTCACGTCTGCCGGGGTCGCATCGAAGCCAAAGCCGAGATCGACGATATCGGCGCCGCAGGAAAAATACTGCTCCACACGATCTTGGATGATCTCCACGCGGTGGGCGTCCATGATCTCCGCGAGCACTTTTATCCGCGATGTTCCACCGATCTTTACGCCCCGGATCACAAACTCCGGTTCTGCAGTGATTTCCGCAGCCATGACGCGCTTTACCGCATCCTTTGCTTTTCCTGCGGCAAGGAAATCCTCCGCAGGAACCGTGCGCGAGAGCGGGACCTTTCCGACAAGCGGGAGGATCCCTGCAAGATCCGCCGCGTGCCGTGGCCCCCGGTACACAGGTACCCCGGTCTCGCGCTCCACCTGCTCGAAAGAGACTGTGCACATCCCCGATACCACAACCGCATCGTAAGCGCCCTTTGTAATCAGTTCACGGAGTGCATGGGGGGTAAGAAACGAGGCGATCTTTCCGGTCACCATCACGTCAGCGTTGAAACCGGCTGCTGCTTTTCTTACTATATCCACGGTTGCCGCACCGGTGGGGAGGAGGATACGCATACGTTTTCTTAATACCAGAGAGATAAAAACACTATGATCAGATGCTGACCTGCGATCTGCATGTGCATACAAATTTTTCGAAGGATGGCGAGAGCAGTGTCGAAGATATCCTCCGTCAGGCGGAGGCGGTCGGGCTTGACGTGATCGCCATCACCGACCACGACTGCGTCGATGGGGCAAAAAAAGCGCTCGCGTGCACCTGTTCCCTTCTTGTAATCCCCGGGATCGAGGTCTCGACCCTGCAGGGCCACCTGCTGGTGTTAGGTGTGACCGAGATTATTCCCGCGGGCCTTGACGTGCGCGAGACGGTCAGGATCGCCCGGCGCATGGGGGCGCTCGTCGTCCTCCCCCATCCGTACCATATGTGGCGGCACGGCGTCGCCCGGAGGATCCGGGCCGCCATGAAGATCGTCGACGCGGTCGAGGCCTTCAACAGCCGCTACATCGTCGGTTCGGCCAA
>JACTVF010000400.1 GCA_019695435.1 Methanoregulaceae archaeon
ACTTCGGCGACGACGGGACTCCGATGGCCAACGGGCGAGAGATAACCTTTCCGGCCGTCGGCGTGGTGAGGGCAGCTTTGGCGCCGGGAGTTGAGAGCGACAAAGGGAAGGACAACGGGCAGGAAAAGGCGCGAGAGAAGATGCTGGAATTCAAAGGGCACCTTGTAGTGCTGCAAAGGCAGCCGGACAAGATGAATAGCAAGTACAAGAAAGCCATGGGCATGTGGGATGTGCGGCTGTCGGACGAGCGACTTGACATCGGGGTCAAGATTCATTAGCCTTCCCGCAACCAAAGGAGGTCCGACCATCCCCTGCCCGGCACACCCCGGCAGGGGTTCTTTTTTCTTGACGGACGGCGTCAAATCGCTATTTTTCGCGGATGATGAATAAACCACCCGAAACCGAAACCCAAACCGAAACCAAACCCCCAATCAAGCCGGATGATAGCCCGGAACTGCCGGGCATCCCGCCCCCGCCGCCGCCCGTCGTGCCCGTCACCCCGGAAACGGTGCCTCTGGGCGCGCAGGCTCCACCAGAATCGCGTCCAGGGCCAGCCGTGGCTGTGGATGAGGCTCTGCCCTGGGCGTGCCCCCAGTGCGGGTCGAGGCACGAGTTCCGGAGCTACGTCATCCGGCACATCCGTCGGGCGCACAGGGACACTGCGCAATCCATCGTCGACAGCCTGCCCGGGGAACCTGGCGAGAACGTCAAGCCGAAAGGGCCAGCGGGCACCCCCGATTTTTCGGATGTTGGAGGACCGAGCGGGCAACCCCCGTTGCCCTTCCCCGGCAGTCCGGTTGCGTTGGCTCCCGTCAATTATCAGGCAATGTCGGAGATGATATTCGACACGTCCACCGGGGCGCTTGCCAAGATGTTGGGCCCGGAGTGGCTCCCGTCAAGCAAAGAGGAGCGGGCGACGGTTACGACGGCGGGCAAGGTCTATCTGGCGAGCAAGCAATTCCCGGACATCCCGCCGGGCATGATGCTCATTTTGGTCGTGTCAATCTACTGCGCGCCAAGGTTTCGGGCGCCGTCGACGTCGGGCAAACTGGCGGCGTGCTGGAACTGGGTGAAGGTCAAGATATTCCGGCGCAAGCTGGCGCGGCCAATATCTGCTTTTTCGACCGAGGGGGTGAAAAGTGGAAACGACTAACATCGGCGTCTTTGGGCCAAAACTGTCAGGCAAAACGACCTTGGCAATGAGTCTTTCCCGCAAGTGGTGGCGGTTGCGGAAACGGCGCTCGCTTGTCCTTGACCCCAATTTAGATAATTGGGGCGAGCAAGCGTGGGTTTCCGACAACGAAGAGAAATTTTGGGATTCCGTCTGGAAAACACGGGACTGCTTGGTCATTGTTGACGAAGCTTCCGAAACCATCAATCGTGACAAAGGCTTAATCAGCGTCTTTACTCGACTTCGCCACCAAGGGCACGTCTTCATCGTCATTGGTCATTCTGGAATCAATCTGCTTCCAATCATGCGCGAGCAGCTCGACACGCTCTACTTGTTCCGCACATCGGCCAAAGCTGCTGCGCTTTGGGCCGAGACTTTCGCCCAACCGGGGTTCCGGAACGCGGTGGACCTGGGTCAATTCGAGTTTCTCTGGGGCACGCTCTACAGCGCCCCGGTGCGGATGAAACTGTCGCTTGGCCGGATGGGTTAGCGATTTCTAAAAATACTTCTTTACAAAAAAGTCAAGCCGTGCTACACGTTGGCCGTAATGTGTAGCACGGCATTTTTTTTGAGGTATGAACAACTCCATTGAATTACTGATTTTTGTCAGCGGAATCGTCCTGCTCACGGTCTATGTGACCGGTCGCAAAAGCGGACGCATCCCGCATCATGCAAATCGCGGGTCCGGGCGCTCCACCCTGGCCGCTGGCGCTTACGGCGCCCCGAGCGGCGCCGGGGCGCCGGGCAAGCAGACACCCGGCGCCACTGTCCCCGGCGCCCCAACCCGCCGCAATCCAATCTCCCGGCAGGATTCTACCATGTCCTGACGGGGACAGTTAAAACCAACCAAAATATGAGTCCAACCATCAAACTCGTCCTATGGGCCGTGCTCGGCACCGTCGTCGGCGTTGCCGTGGCCAGCTACACCGGCAAGGTGTAGCCTCGCTACACTACTCACCTCAACCCCAAACAAAACCCAATATATGAGCAAGCATCCTCTCCTGTGGTTTCTCGTCGGCGCTGCCGGCGGCTATTTCATGGCGTCAACCCTCGTCGCGTACCCCCCCTGGTCTTTGGTGACCGGGCTCGGCAGCGGCAGCTAACCACCCGATACAGTGTTAACCACCTAAAACATTTTTTATGGCAAACACAATCGTCAACCGTGGCCGGCTCATCAACACGCTGGCCGGCATTAACGGGGTCGTGGCCGGGGGCGTTGCGTCAATCAAACTTGATTGTAACCGGCGCTACCATCGCATCCTGCTGCAGTGCGGAGCGTCCGGCGCGGCGGTATCACCGGCAACTCTGCTCCCCACGCTGCAGTTGCTGGTGAACGGCGTCAAGCTGTGGGACATCAGTCCCCAGGAAATTTTGAACATCAACGCGGCCATCGGGCTTACTCAGCAGACTGGCGAGCTCACGCTGGCATTCACCGACCCCACGCGCAAATTCATCCGCCGGGACACGCTCAACTCGTGGGACCTCGTTGGACAGTCCACCTTCGAGATTGACGCCGGCATCGAGGCCGGGGCAACCACTCCAACCTTGACAGGCACCTTCGAATTCGATTACGTCCGGAATATGAAAGTGCCTTACGGCGCTGCTGCCGGCACGGCCCAATCCCCGTTCGTGCAGCCGGTCGCGAGGCACACGTACACATTCAATCTCCCGGGCGGAATCAGCCTGCTGAACACGCTGCCGATTTCCTCGCCAATCGCAAGGATGTGGTTGCGCGGCTCGCCCGTTGCCCAAATCTCGGCGCTGGAA
>JACTVF010000401.1 GCA_019695435.1 Methanoregulaceae archaeon
CCGAAGATCGGCCGGGAACTGATGACCGTGGAGACCGAAGACTAGGTTCTCTTTGCCGTCGAAAAGATTATCGACTGGGTATACCGCCGGGCGTGGAGCGGGAGGCTGCTTTCCGAACAGCTGGACGAACTCCATTTCGGGAAGTTCCGGGATGAGATCCTGAAACAGGTGCCGGATGCAGGGGCGGCGGGAACGGTTAAAAACTGATTGTGCGGATTGTTTTCATTTTGTTCAATTTTGATTTGGTTCCGACAAGAAAAGATCATTTAATTCACAATACGCTCCCCCTGAACTTTTGATAAGCGATACCCCCTCTTGCGCAAAATGCCTGCCGGAATGCATGTCCCCCCCCCGTACGGTGCCCGGGCTCTTCTTAAAAACGATTAAGCAACGAAAAACACGGGTGATGTGTGATCACATCCGAAACTGGTCATACGGTGTCTACCTGTGACCCCACGCACTGAAAAGATTCCTAAAATATCAGCACACGCTGGTGATCTGCCTGCACGTTCCCCGGCAGGTAAAACAGGATCTTCCCAAGGCCCGGATAGCCGATATCCATCACAGCGTTCAGGTTCTTGTTTTTAGTCACGCCCCGTTTCTGGAACGAAGGCGTGAGAGCGAACAGGTGGAGGTTTTCATTGCCGGCCACCGCGTTGATCAGGTCCTGAATATTAAACGCTACGGAGTCCGGGCAGAAGTTCTGGTTCCCCGTCAGCGCGTAAATTCCGTCCTCCAGAAAGACAACCCGGGTAAGGATTCCCTGATGGGCGCATGTTGCTGCAAAAGCAATCGCTCCTTGTGCGTGCTCCGTGCTGTACGGGCTTTTTGTGATGAGGATCGTGATCGGCGGGGCGGTGCTGGTCTGCTCTGCCCGGTCAAAGGAGGGAGCGGATCCTTTCCCGGGGAACTGGATGGATCCAGCATTTTCCGAGATGATGATCTGGCTGCACTCAAACCGGTCAATCATGGCGTTCATGTCACGGATCTTGAACGGTTTGATGGTGCAGGTAGAGATGATCACACCCTTCCCGTCATCCCAGGTGCTGTAACCCCGAGCGGTAGCACAGCGACTGCAGGCGAGGATCTGGCAGGTGAGGCCCTGTTTCCCCGCTTGATCACAGAGATCCTCAAGGCCCCGTCCGATATTCTCCGACTCGGTCGGGCTCTGTCCGGTATGCCCCATGTGAATGCCATCGAGATAAGCGTACAATTCAACGGAGAACCGGCTTTCCAGTGCAGAGAAAAGGAACTGGAGCCCGTACCATGCGGATCGGTGCATGTAAGGGGATTCGATCTGGAGCCAGCCGATCGAATCCGGCGGAAGCGGCGGCCTGTTTTGCCGTACCTGCGTTACCACATCGTTCCAGAATGACGGCTGGTTGTTTGCCGCAAGGGCATTCTGGTCGATCAGCTGGTTGGGATTTTTCATCATGAGGTGTTCGATCGAGATCCCGCGAAGATCCAGTTCCTTTCGGTCACAGATGATCCTGACAGAGCGAAGGGGGAGGATCATGGACCAGATCTGTTGGGTCTCCGGATCCTCAAGGCTCACGAGAGCATCTCCGGTGAGGAAGAAGGTGAATACCGGGCTCTTGGTTGTTGTCCGGTACATCAGGGACTCGGGATAGATCTGGATAATGTAAAATTTAAGCGACTCCTCGAACCACGAGAGCCGCTCACTTGTCACAGGGCCGGAAAGGAGGAAAAAATGCGAGGTCATGATCAGCCATGCTTTACAATTGTATGCAGTTTATTTCGTTGTCAATCGGATCTCCCATGGTTCATAAGGCAATTTCCGCACATCCACCGACAGGTCTTCAATCTGTGCAAAGCCGGGGGATCTGTGTCGCTGGAGAGGGGAGATTGTCGCAAATAGTGTTTAATTTATCAGATGGCATTAAAGTCTTTGCTTTTTTGCTGTCACAAAGAGGCAATACGGCTTGATCTTGTCGGTATGGTCCGGTTTTTATGCACCCTCTCATTCACTATTTCCTGCGGGTGATCTATAAGAGGGTGCTCGCTACCGGTTCAGGCATCACGTCCGCACCGTCAAAGAGCATGGAGCGTGCTCGATAAAGACGACGGTATGGCCCGGCTTCCGGGATCCTGGATACTCCCTGTAAATTCTGCTGTCGTGAAAATTTATATTATCCTGATTTTTCGCTCAAAGTCCCCTCCGGTTATCAGAACAGGATCAGAAGGTCAGACCCGGCGCGAAAATCACAAGCACAACAAAACCCGCAGCGACAACTGCAAGACCGCTCATCATCGCGTAATCCCCGTTGCCGAATCTGCGCTCGCGCACGTGCGTCCGGGTTCCCGTCCGGTATCCCCGCATGTCGATAGTAAGGCCAAGCACAGTTGAACGCAGGAGTGCATTTGAGACAAGCGGGACGACAATGGGTGCGACACTCCGGATCTTCCCGAGCATCCCCGTTCCCGGGTTGTAACCCCGGGCAAGCTGTGCTTCGTGGATCCGCTTTCCCTCGATCTGGAGGGTGGGTATAAACCGTAGCGCAATAACAAACATCAGGATATAATCGACCGGCATGTGCAGTTTTTCCATCGCGTGCACCAGATCCCGGGGCTGGGTCGAGATCAAAAAAAGCTGGAACGCGAAGATCAGCACCATAAAACGGAGCGCGAGGATCAGACCGATCCCGATTCCCCCGACTGTGACTGGAACGGCACCCCCGATGAGGGGCACCCCCTGCGGGATCAGGTAACCGAGCGTGGTGCCATTGGGCATCGTAAGAACCGTGATAATAATAAAAACGACGCTCATCAGGAGGACCAGCCTGAGCTGCTGGATCATCTCGCGGTGGAGATGGCTGATGTACGCAACCGCAAGCAGGGCCGCAACCATCACGATGAGGAACGGGATGCCCGTTGCAAGAACGCATATAACGCTCACGATGATGATAAAGAGAA
>JACTVF010000402.1 GCA_019695435.1 Methanoregulaceae archaeon
AGCGATTCTTTGAGGTACGCCAGGACGGTCGAGTCGGGATTCACTATATTCTGCCCGAGTTGCCGCAAGTATTCTGCAGGATCGTGCGGCTGGTAGTCGGGATCAGCAAAGACTCTTCTGCCGTGTTCGGTTACATGGAAGAATGGCAGTCCCGGGTCGCCGTTCTCATTCCCCGGCGCTACCATGCCTTCCACAACTAGAGACCAAAACGTATCGAGAACAAAACGAGGGAAGGCATCTTTGTCGCGAGACGTGGCAAACTCCACGTGATTAGAAAACCCTCCGCCGAAGAAGTTCAGCTTAAGCTCATTGAAACTGGGCTCGGTCCGTATGCGGCGAAGCAAGACTTGCCGAACCACCTCCGAAGCATCCGACCGCTGAGCATCAAACAATGGCTTCGATATTCCGTTTGTCTGGGGTGCCATTGGCATACTTCCTAAGATAGAGGCGTCACTCATCCTCGTCCGTGGATTCTTCGTCCTCTTCTTCCTCGTCCTCTGCATCCTCCTCCTCGAAGCCGGCGAGCACTTTCTGCGCGTCGAGCTTGGGCGGCTCCTCTTCCTTCGGCGCGGGCAGGTCGTCCCAGAAGAGCATCCGCAGGGCATCGAGCGTGGTCATCTCGGGCCGGATGAACTTGTCCTGCTTGTCGCGGGTCGTCGGGATGGCCTCCATCATGGCCTGGACCAGGGCCTTCACGCGGCTGTCCGTCCGCAGGCCCTGGCGATCGACGAAGACCTGGCAAGCCTTTGAGCCGTCCTCGTCGTAGATCATCATGGCCGTGTGCAGGGCGTCGATGAGGTGCGGGAATGTCTCGGCGTCCTCATCCACCATGCCCTTCTTGCGGCGGACGCCGGGCAGGTTGAGCACCACGCTGGCCGACTTCTTCTTCACCAGCCGTTTGTCCTTTACCAGGTCCTTCTCCAGATCCAGGCCCAAAGCCAGCGCCAGCTTCAAGGCTTCTCCGGCCGGGAACTCCTGGGCCCTGAAGGCATCCCAGGCCATCAAGTACCAGTCGGTCACCGGGTCGAACTCGACCGACCTGCCCAGGAGCAGGCCCTGCTTGCGCAGGTTGACGACCTCCTGCCGGGCCAGATCGAGGGCCTCGCCGGGCTTCAGCGGCAGCGGGTCTCCGGTCTTGGGATCAGTATCACTGGTGAGCACCGGCCAGTTCTCGGAGATAATCGACAGCACCGGGCCGAACGTGCTGATGTAGAGGTCCACTCCTCTGATCCCCTGGGCCTCGAACTCTGCGGCCTTCTGTCGTGCCGTCTCGCGGACCCGGCCCTTGAGGTCATCCCACCAGACCGCTTGCGACGACTTATCTCGCTTCCGGCAGACCAGGAGAATAGTGCTAGCAGCAGCGTTCTTCTTGGCTTGATGCAGGCTCACTTCCGGTTCCGTATGGACTGGCCATGATCCGTCTATGCGGAAACCCGCCCGGATAAGTGCGGTGCCCAACGTGTCCCATGCGTCAACCTGCTTATGGGTGAACATCACAGTCAAGACGCCATCGTTCGCAAGAACCCGCTCCATTTCCCGGAAGCATGCCATCATCTTGTTCTCGTAATCGGCCATCGCAAGTTCTTTTGCCTTGCGTCCCTTCTCCTTGAACCGGGCGACGTTCATGACGGCTTCGTCTTCTTCGTTGGTCAACTCGGAAGCAAATAACTCGGGAAGCACTTGGCCCAACGTCCGCTTCATCCAGACATAGAAGAAGTTGGAGCACTCGGCGTACATTACGTTGTCGTAGTAGGGCGGATCGACAGCGATAACGCGGATGGAGCCATCCGCAATCTGGGGCAAAGACTGGGCCGGCCCGTTCATTACCCGCAACCGATTAACCGGTAAAGTCAGGGCGTCACCGAAAAGATCGAGGCGACTACTCTCTGCCAACTTAGCGAGCTTGCCGAAGGCATCTTCAATCTGAAAGACTGTCCATGGAAAGAGATTACGGCTCGCGTCGAACTCACCAAAGCTCCACTTCATGCTGAAATCGTGTCGCTCGAAGGCATTCCTTATTCCCCGGTCACCATCCCAACGTGACTGGCTTGAGTTGAAACTCGCGGCTATGTCCACTGCCAAAGAGAGCAAGACATAGATGGCTTGCGATCGGTCCGTATCTACACACTCCTGAAGCTCTTTCCCAAGGTCTTTCAAAGCCTCAACGGCTGTCGTGATGGCGAGCAGTTGCCGTGGCAGAAATGTATCGCTCCAGTGGCCAAAACCGTATATTTTACAGGCCCAATCAGCACGGCCCTCATGCCGAGGTTCCACCGGAATCAAGTCCATGCCTTCCCATTTGCGACGGCGTCGTGCGAGTTCTTCCAACGCTCTGTCGTATGTGGATTCATCTTCTGCCGCTGGAGCACGAAATGAAAAACCTCCATCGTTCTTGATACCTACTGCGTAAAGTTGCTCACGCATTCGCCCCGCCTGAGCTTCCGCTTTGATGTAGTCACCGTCGATCGCCTCGCCAGTCCAAGGACTGATGCCGGTTCCTCTCTTGCTCGTTCCATGATCGGGCTTGATCTTCGCACACGCTGTGCGCCCGTGAACAATCTCAAAGCAGCACCGCTTCTCTTTCTGATTGGTTATCAGTCGAACAGCCACCGGGTTGGCGCCCTTTCGCAACCACCAATGCGGAGATAGTGGAACGAGCTTGCCGGTCACCGGACAAGCGACTGTCCGCGTCCAGAGGTAGCAGGCACCGATGGCATCATTCGGCAGTGCAGTGTAAAATGGCCTCAAGCGATTTTGGATCTTCTCCGTCCAGATCCGGCCGTACTTGCGAATGTCGGTCACAAGGGAACTGCCGAACCGAGCTGGGTAGTCCAGCGTAGCCTTGAGTACCACGCTTGCTACTGGGTTCAGTTCGTTTGCATGGACTGTGAGCCCAAAGCGAATCGCCTCGAACGGAATACTACCGCC
>JACTVF010000027.1 GCA_019695435.1 Methanoregulaceae archaeon
TGAGACCGGCCACATGGAATGTGTGATAATAACCCAGGACGGAAAGGAAATTCCCGCTATTCTCTCTGCTTCTCCGATTATCAGTGAAAACCGTATCGCGGGAATCAGGGGGGTCATCGTTGACATCACAGAGCAGAAAAGTCTTGAACAGGCTCTTCGGGAAAGCGAGCTGCGGTTCCGGGAGCTGGCCGAGCTCGTCCCGCAGTTTATCTTCGAGACCGACCGTAACTTCCGGTTCACCTATCTCAACCTGGGCGCGTTGACTATCGCCGGGTATTCGAATGATGACATCACGCAGGGACTCGACGCCCTTTCCCTTGTTGATATTACTGATCGTCCTCAAATCAGGGACACATTCACACGGATTCTCAACGGTGAAGTTGTGCCCCCGCTTCAGTTCCCGCTCAATAAAAAGGACCGGGAGAAGCTTCCGGTTCTCATGTACGCCACGCCAATTGTCAGGGATAATAACTATGCAGGAATACGCGGTATTATTGTCGATATAGCAGACCAGAAACGGCTCGAGACTGCACTCGCAACGACAAACAAGAAACTCAATATGATGAACAACCTGACACGCCACGATGTCCTGAATAATATTACCGGACTTATCGGCCTTGTCGATATGCTGGGTGAGATGACTCCTGACAGCAAGATACTAGTGCTGGTCTCGGAAATCCGGAACCTGATTATTAAGATAAAGGATCAGATTATCTTCACCAGGGACTACCAGCTCGTGGGAGTAAAGGCTCCGCAGTGGGAGAGCCTCTGTAAGGAAGTCAGGAACGCGGCATCAGTAATCGGGCTGAATGCAGTACGCTTGAATCTGCCGGAATCTGATAAGGAAATATACGCAGATCCCCTTTTTGGCAGGGTTTTCTACAACCTGATTGATAACAGTTTTAGGCACGGGGGATCGGTCCGAAGCATTTCGATTGAAACAGAGGTTTTACCGGAGGGGAGTCTCCTTGTCCGGTACTGTGACGATGGCATTGGCATTCCCCCCGATGAGAAGAATCTGATTTTTGAACAGGGGTACGGTAAAAATACCGGGTTCGGCCTCTTTATCATCCGCGAGATCCTGGGAATAACCGGCCTCACCATCCAGGAGAACGGGATTTTCAGGAGCGGGGTTCAGTTCGAGATTACAGTCCCGAAAGGAGCATGGAGGCCGGCATCAGATGAAAAGAGCCCAGAACTTGATCCAAAAAAAGATAAGGGATTGAACGGATGAATGAACTATGACGAAGATCCTCCTTGTTGAAGATGATGATATTGTCGCCCGGGTTGCCACCTGGCGCCTGGAAAAGTTAGGCTATGAAGTCTGCGGAAGGGCGACCAACAGTGCCGATGCCCTGAAACTGGCGGGAGAACATCATCCCGATCTCGTCCTGATGGATATCAATATTGTCGGACCAGATGACGGGATAACGACCGCGAAGATGCTGAAAGAAGTGACCGATGCACGGATAGTGTATCTTACCTCACAGAGCGACGATGAGACCATTATCCGGGCGGCCGAGACCCAGCCTGCCGGCTACATTGCAAAACCATTTGAGGATAAGGATCTCAAGATAGGAATTGAGATCGCGCTCCGGAAAAAATAAATGTATCAAAAGTAGTTTATAATGTCAGAATTGGCGTTTTTTCATACGGGATGATCGTTCGGAAGTATTTTCCTATCAAAATCCGAAAATTACACCACTGCTACATTTTTCCAAAGGAAACTTCTTAGGGATATTTTTTTATTTGCTACCGATGAGCGGCCGGAAACGGTGGCTGCAATGATACAGGGATTTGTCCGGCATGGGGATGGCGGAGATGATTGAGATCTGATCTGTCACGGAGGTCGCGAACCTTACGGTATCCGATAAAACGATACAATGACATGAAGAGAGCATTCGCTCTTTACTAAAACATTACAAGAACAGATGCCGTGTAAGAAGGAAAGGTGATAGCAGCTTGGTATGGTTCCCGGGGACTCGCGTACCTCAGTACAGCATACTACGTGTGTCGGCTTAACTGCTGGGTTCGGAATGAGACCAGGTGTTTCCCGACAGCTATGGCCGCTATCACCACATGATTTGCTTGATTTTTGTTTGCAGCCGAAGAACTAGATGCTGTTCTTCGTCAGACCGGTATTCCATTGCTGGAACCCGGTCCAAGCCAAGGTCCGGATTTGAACCGGAGTGTAGTTGATCTGCAGTCAACCGCGTGGCCGCTCCGCCACCTTGGCGACCGTGTAGGATGATACCCTATCCTGTATGTCAGGATACGATATAAGGTTTGCACTCAGAATTTCGTCTGGGTTTAGCGTGGTGAGCACTAGTGTTTGGACGTTAGTACTTCCGGACTGAACACGTCGTTGCCTTCGTGCGTACATCCGAAGCCTATCAAACGGGTCTTTTACCCATGTCCTGTAACGAAGTCTCTTTTTAGGCCGGGTTTCAAGCTTAGATGCTTTCAGCTTTTATCCCTTGGCGCGTGGCTGCTCGGCACTGCCTTGTCAGACAACCGATCGACTAGAGGCGCCGAATGAAAGTTCCTCTCGTACTATTTCATTCTTACCTTCAGACTTCTAACACTCCTGATAGATAGTAACCGACCTGTCTCACGACGGTCTAAACCCAGCTCACGATCCCCTTTAATAGGCGAACAACCTCACCCTTGGCTGCTGCTGCACAGCCAGGATGGAAAGAACCGACATCGAGGTAGCAAGCCGCCGGGTCGATATGTGCTCTTGCCGGCGACGACTCTGTTATCCCCGGGGTAGCTTTTCTGTAGTCAATAAGCCTCACCAAAAGGCTATATTGGTTCGTTAGACCCGAGTTTCCTCTCGCGATCATTTGCTTTGCATGATCGCGTCAGGCCAACTTATGCTCTTGACACTCTTCTGTGAGTTTCTGACTCACATGAGTTGACCTTGGGGCACCCTTGATATTTTTTCGAGGGTGTGGCGCCCCACCCAAACTGCCCACCTACCGGTGTCCTCGTTAGAGTGAGAACTACAACAAAACTAGGATGGTGTCTCATCGTTGGCTCCCCAGCACCCGAAAGTACTGGATATAACGCCTCCCATCTACACTGCGCAAGAATTATCGTAATTCAACGACAGGCTGCAGTAAAGCTCCACGGGGTCTTCACTTCCCATCAGGAGTCCCTAGTCTCTGCACTAGGACAAAAGGTTCAACGGATTCGTGTTAGGGACAGTAGCGCACTCATTAATCCATTCATGCAAGTCGCCAATTAAGCGACAAGGTACTACGCTACCTTAAGAGGGTCATAGTTACCCCCGCCGTTTACGAGTCCTTCGTCCGGTTGAACCCGGTATTCAGATACTCGCACTGGGCAGGAATCAGTGACTATACTAGTCCTTTCGGAGTTGCAGTCACCTATGTTGTTATTAGACAGTTAGTGCGCCCCGGTCACTGCGACCTGCCTGATCTCCAGGCAGGCACCCCTTATCCCAAAGTTACGGGGCCAATTTGCCGAGTTCCCTTAACTACGATTAAATCCGACACGCCTACACCTCTTCAGCGAGGGGCACCTGTGTCGGTTCTCGGTACGGACATGTGATTCCCTTTTCATGGGCTCAGGGAATTTGCTGAGTTACCCCATCACACTTTCTTCTGATTCTCACCATTACGGTACTCCACAGAGTTATGTGCTTGGACGGGATGACAGTCCCGCTCAGCATACCCCCAAGCGTCAGGGTCTTAAAGACTAAAAACCACATGGTACAGGAATATTAACCTGTTTCCCATTCGGTACGTTCGAGTTACGACGCACCTTAGGACCGACTAACCCTCGGCTGACGAACGTTGCCGAGGAAACCTAGCCCCTGCGGCGGTTGGGATTCTCACCCAACTATGCTTCTACTACTGCCAGAATTCTCATCACTACACGGTCCACTGGAACTTACGCCCCAGCTTCTACCCATGCAGAGCGCCTCCCTACCAGATCACCTTCCGGTGCTCCGTGGTCTCTGTAGTAGGCTTTAGCCCCGTCCATTTTCACCGCCCTAAATCTTGACTGGTAAGCTGTTACGCACTTTTTAAAGGATAGCTGCTTCTGAGCTCACCTTCCAGTTGTCTTTGACCTAGGACCAATTTCAGTGTTTACACTGAGCCTACATTGAGGGACATTAACCACGGTCTGGGTTGTTTCCCTTACGTATTACAAGCTTACCCCGTAATGCGGACTTCCAACCATCTAGGATGTTGGGGAGTTTGGAGTTTGACAGGGGGGTGAGCAGTTTCCCGCCCAGCTCCCCCAATCAGTGCTCTACCTCACCAACTATCTCCGGTTAGGTCATGCTGCGACATGTTTAGGGAGGAACCAGCTGATGCCGGGTTCGATTAATCTTTCACTCCTATACGTAGGTCACACGAATGATTTGCATATCAATACCGCTTGCGGTCCTCCACGCAACTTTCGTCACGCTTCAACCTGCCAACGCATAGATCACCCGGCTTCGGGTCTTATCCTGCTGACTCCGCGCACTTTTAATACGCCGTCCCACACATTGCTGCTACGGACTTGTTGGTTTCCCTACGGCTTCCCTTGTGGGTTAACCTTCGCCAACAGAATAAACTCTCTGGCCCGTTCTTCAAAACGTACGTTGCGACACTGGCAACCTTACCCGTACTACCGCCTCGCGACGGGTTCCTTCATAAGGAAGATCCTTTCATGCCGCAACTCGCGATCACCTACCAATTTCAGGCACTTTTAACCACCTTTTCAGGGTTACTTTTCAGCTTTCGCTCACGCTACTATTTCGCTATCGGTTTCAAGGTGTATTTAGCTTTAGGGGTTGATGACCCCTGAATTCCCGCGAGAATTCCGACCCGCGGTACTCAAGACACCACCTGATGCCGTCTGCTTCTGCGTACGGGACTGTCACCCTCTGTGGTGTGCGATTCCAGGCAACTTCCGCTTCACATCCGGCACCGTAACGGTGGGCTTATAACACCACATCTCCCTTGCGGGATTCGGTTTGAGCTCTGTCGTGTTCGATCGCCTCTACTAACGACATCTCGGTTGATTTCTTTTCCTGCCCCTACTGAGATGTTTCAATTCGGGGCGTTCCCTATCCTTACGGATAAACGCATAAAGCGTTAGGATGTCCTATTAGGGTATCTCCGGATCATAGATTCCTTGCGTCTACCCGGAGCTTATCGCAGCTTGGCACGCCCTTCTTCGGCACTTGAACCGAGCCATTCACTGGTAGGTTTAAACTAATGCTCCGCTAAACCCATTTAACGTCCTGAGTGCAAACCTTTACACGGCCTCGCAAAGTCATTGGTTTGACTTTCAGCCCTTCCCTCGTGATTCACATCTCGAGGTGCATCTAAACAGCCCCCTAGGATTCGAACCCAGACTGTGTGCCACCTTATTCTTGACACCTGAGCCTTTTCATGTCGACACCGGCAATTTTACAGTTTGTCCAGTAACCGCTTTGTTACCCGAAATAAAATTCGTTAGGAGGTGATCCAGCCGCAGATTCCCCTACGGCTACCTTGTTACGACTTAACCCCCCTTGCAAAACCTAGATTCAACCGCCGCAGAAAACGACGGCTTCATCAAGACCTCACTCGGGTGGTTTGACGGGCGGTGTGTGCAAGGAGCAGGGACATATTCACCGTGCTATTTTGAAACACGATTACTACGGATTCCAGCTTCATGTGGGCGAGTTGCAGCCCACAATCCGAACTAAGGATGGGTTTAGGAGATTGCCTTCACCTTTCGGTGTCGATACCCATTGTCCCACCCATTGTAGCCCGCGTGTAGCCCGGACAATTCGGGGCATGCTGACCTACCGTTGCCCATTCCTTCCTCCTCTTTAGCAGAGGCGGTCCCAACAGTGTCCTCTCCATCCCGGAGGACGAGCTAGCAACTGTTGGCGTGGGTCTCGCTCGTTGCCTGACTTAACAGGATGCTTCACAGTACGAACTGACGACGGCCATGCACCTCCTCTCAGCTAGTCAAGTAGAGTCTTCAGCCCGACTATCATTCAGCTGTCTTGTCCGGTGAGTTTCCCGGCGTTGAGTCCGATTAAACCGCAGGCTCCACCCGTTGTGGTGCTCCCCCGCCAATTCCTTTAAGTTTCAGCCTTGCGACCGTACTTCCCAGGCGGCGCGTTTCACGATTTCTCTTCGGCACCTCGGTGACTCGTGGTCACCGATACACCTAACGCGCATCGTTTACAGCTGGGACTACCCGGGTATCTAATCCGGTTTGCTCCCCCAGCTTTCGTTCCTCACTGTCGGAGCCGTCCTGGTGAGACGCCTTCGCCACAGGTGGTCCCCCAAGGATTACAGGATTTCACTCCTACCCCTGGAGTACCTCTCACCTCTTCCGGTCCCTAGTCTGCCAGTATCCCTGAGACGCCTTCCGGTTGAGCCGGAAGATTTCCCCAGAGACTTAACAGACCAGCTACGAACGCTTTAAGCCCAGTAATAGTGGCCACCACTCGAGCCGCCGGTATTACCGCGGCGGCTGGCACCGGTCTTGCCCGGCCCTTTCTTCACCAGTTTTTTACACTGGCGGACAGCCCGATTTTACGGGCACTCGGAGTTCCCTTATCACGATTGCTCGCATTGTAAAGTTTTCGCGCCTGCTGCGCCCCGTAGGGCCTGGATTCGTGTCTCAGAATCCATCTCCGGGCTCTTGCTCCCACAACCCGTACCGATTACAGGCTTGTTGGGCCGTTACCCCAACAACAACCTAATCGGCCGCAGACCCATCCTGAAGCGGCGGACCTTTCAACTACAAAGCATTCCAGCATCTATAGCCTATGGGGTATTATCCCCAGTTTCCCGGGGTTATCCCCCTCTTCAGGTTAGGTTGTCCACGTGTTACTGAGCAGTATGCCGAGGTCTTACACCTCTCGACTCGCATGGCTTAATCGAACTCCGATAGCAGTGGCCTCTGGCAGGATCAACCAGAATTCTAATTGTACACTTGTACGCACACTAAATATCTGAACCTTAAATTCGAGGAATTAGCGGTTACTAAACAAATTTCCGCATTGCCAGTATCAACGTCAGAACCAACTCCGGTCAAGCCGGGTATCGTTGGATCTCCATCAAAGAATGCTTGTGTTCGTCGTGTTTGTTCACTCGAACACGGGCTCATAATGTAGGTCACAGAACCTTATATACTTTCGTACCTGCATTATTTGTCTTCGGAACCAAGCTCCGGACACTAGCCGGTTTTGTTGGTTCTTCATCACACGTTTTTCGTCGTGTTTTTGATGTAAACACGGGCTCTTAATATAGGTTTCAGGATTATTTATACCTTGTTGCCTTAATGTGACCCACTTCGGAACCGACACCGCCCGAAGGCGATTTTCGTCGGGTCTTCATCAGAAATTGTGGATCATATTATTCCACAGACTACGATTTAAAGATTACCCCAACATGTTCCCGTTTTTCCGGCTGTGTTATATTTACCGGAAAAGTATTCTTGGAACAGATAATTCCCAAAATCTTTACAAACCGGATTCCAGATTCATACTTCCTGATTTGGGATAAAGAGGCCCGGACAAGGCATGCCATTAGACACGTCCGCACCCGAAAATCCGGGAATAAATCCAATAGACCCCAGAATCGTGCCTAAAAACCAGAAATGGTTTATTATAGGGCGGGAATACCTACCCGCAAAACAACCTGCCGGGCATGGTCGCGCAGGAAACATCATGAATTTGACACATCCCTGCCGCATCTTGTCCGTGTAGACACGCGACCCATGGTGAAATAGCAGGAACCTAGTCCCTCCTGCTGAGACCCCTTTGTCGTACTGGAAATATCCCCCCAACAGTTTTCCCCCACCGACCCCCCTTACACAAAATAATCGGAAATTAACCGGGGTTATGTATATTTTTCCATCGGAAGAATGAGACAGAAACGGGCGTAAAATAGAGCCGGATCGCATCACAAAGGGATGGGGTCAATGGGGGAAAACTAAAGACTTTCCAAATGAAATAATGCAACCTTTTTTCCCCCCAGACCCCCACGGCAACCACCAAGACTTTCTTTGTCCCAAACATTCTTTCTGCTAAGAACTGCATGAATATTCCACCGTGCGGGTTGTTTGAACCGCCTAAACGTCAAAAACTACGGCGGAGTGTATGAGGAATTCTATGAGATATTTCAAGCCCAAACCCGGAACAAAGAGTGCAGTCCGTATTCTGAATACGCCGTTTGCCGATATCACGGCATTTAGCAGGGTTGTGCGGTCGCTCATCCTGATGAATCCGATCGGCTGCACTGCCTACCGCAGTGTAAAAAAGTCCCATCCCCCCTCTGGAGATCGTGCGGGAGATGTACACCGCAAAATTCCTGTACACGAATGATAAGGGGAAGCGGATCGGGACCGGGCAGGAAATGTATGATTCCGTTGACGGATACGAATTCGGTATCGCTGCCATGATCTCCAACATGGCCAACATCGCAGCACACCGGGGCAGGGTACGGCACATCACGGGTGCCGACCACTTCTCTGTCCTCCTGAAATGCCACGACCCGAACGGCGAACTGTATTTCCTCAGTATTGCCCGCGACCGGATTACGTTGTCATCATATATCGATGACGGAATCCGGAAACGGGTCGAGAAATGGGCGGATGGAGTGCCGGGGCTGACGTAAATCATCAAATGACACGAGAAGCGTGCCGGTTTCCCCCGCTGCCCGTTTCCGGTAACGTACCTCCCTCGGCATGAACCACACATTCTATCCTGCACAACCATAGAAAGAAAGAGAAATATCCTCACGATGCAATGGAACGTATGCACCGGCGACAACCCTGCCCGACAAGCCATTATCTCCTGATCATTCTGGTTCTCCTGATCGGATGCCTTTTATTATTTGCCCTGCCGGCAGCGGCAGAAACGACCGGCACCATCCAGATCTCTTCGACTCCTGCCGGCAGCGACGCGTGCCTTGACAGTACCGACAACTCCGGGAACTGCATCGCATTCGACAGCACCGGGTTTGCTGAATTCTTCAACGTGCCCGGGGACAGTTCCCATTCCGTCTCCATCTTCCTTGACGGCTACCAGACCTACACGACGACGGTCTACGTACCGGCAGACCAGGCGGTTGTCTTGAATGCGGTGCTGCAACCCGGCACCGCAGCAGCCACCACCACTCCCGCAACACCACCTGCCCCGGATCTCTGGCAGGGCATTCTGAGCGCGATCCGCAGCCTGATTCCCCGGGCGTTCAACAGTAACACCGGCAGCAGCGCCAGTCCCGTGAGTGCCGTAGCTACCGGGAGCGGCCCCTCCATCTCCGCTACCGCGACCGGCAGTTCTGAGCCTTCAGCCGCCGGGAGCCAGAAAGTGATCGCCGCCTACTGGTACCTCTATCCTGATCCAAACGATGACACCTATAGTCTGGTTATGTCGGCGCAGGACCAGATCCCGTGGAAAAAGATCAATCGCCTCTACATCGGGTTTGCAACGGTAAAGAATGGGGTGCTCACCGATCTGCCTGCCGGGACTTCAGCGGATGATGCCGCACAGAGAGCGAAGGTGCAGGGAAGGATCTGGGAGGTCGTTTCACTCTGCCGGCAAAACAACCCGGGTGCAGAGATCTTTATCACGTCGAACTTCGGAGGCGACCTTGACCACGAATACCTCGTGGCAGCGCAGGACCCGCAGAAGTTCGCGGACAGCGTCCTTGCCTACCTGAAGGCATATGATCTTGACGGGTATGACATGGACTGGGAAAGCGGGAAGATCGACGATTATGCACCGCAGCTGACCTCGCTTCTCTCGAACTGCCATGCCACGTTTGCGGCAGCAGGGAACAACCCGCAGGGCAGAACCTACCTGCTGACCCATACGGTCTGGCCCGGGGTCGAATCGGCACAGACCGTCGACGGACTCAAGGACAGCGTTGACCAGCTCAACCTGATGACCTACGGGACCGGGGACAAGTACGATCTCGTATCGTACGCTGATGCTTATGCCGCTGCCGGCTTCCCCTACGGAAAGATGATCGGTGGAGTCGAGAGTGAATCGGGATATTCCGATAACGCGGGGCCGGATACACAGGCATCTGTCGCGGCTAAATGCACCTATGTAAAAGAGCATAACCTGGCCGGCCTCTTCGAGTGGCGCATGGATAACGACATGCGGCCCGATAAAAGCCCGCCGACGTACCAAGTGACGGGATGGATGTCCGATTGCCTCGCCGGGTAATCCCTTGTAGGGGATGACGGACGAGGTGAGACGA
Source organism: Methanoregulaceae archaeon (assembly GCA_019695435.1). Lineage (GTDB taxonomy): Archaea > Halobacteriota > Methanomicrobia > Methanomicrobiales > Methanospirillaceae > Methanoregula. Next base: position 10,242 of record JACTVF010000027.1, read on the forward strand.
TCCTTATGTATACAACAGCACCAGCAAATGGACTGTTAAGCAAATCCAAAGATATATCGCCCATCAACAAGAGAAACGGAATTCATCCGCATTCCCCGGGAATATGGTGCCTGCCATGTATCGTGTCATGTACGTTGATGATGAACCGGATCTTCTCGATATTGCAAAAATATTTCTTGAACGTTCCAAAGAATTCTCTGTCGATACGAAAGATTCAGCGGAGATTGGCCTGAAAGACCTCAAACAACACCATTATGATGCAATCATATCCGATTACCAGATGCCGGGGATGGACGGTATCGCCTTTCTTAAAGAGGTTCGCGCATCCCAGGGGGATATCCCTTTTATCATCTTTACCGGGAGAGGGCGCGAAGAGATCATTATCGAGGCCCTGAATAACGGCGCTGATTTCTACCTCCAGAAAGGGGGGGAACCCGAAGCACTCTACATGGAACTCATGCATGTGATCCGCCGGACCATCCAGATGCGGCAGGCACAAGTATCCTTTGCAGAGCAGGAACAGCGTCTCCATGATCTCCAGAATGCCAGCGACCTAATCCAGAACGTAACACCCGACGGGCATTTCTTGTTTGTCAATAAAAAATGGCTGGATACCCTTGGCTATGAGGAACATGAGCTGGCAAATCTTACACTCTTTGATATCATCCACGAGGAAAGCCGGGAACACTGCAAGGTGCTGTTTCCCAGTATCATGGCCGGCGATAACTTAGGAATCATCGAAGCAATATTCAAAACCCGCACGGGAGAGAAAGTTTTTGTCGAAGGCCTGGTTACCTGCAAAATAACTGACGGGAAGCCGCAGTATTGCCGGGGGATCTTCAAGGATGTAACGGATCGCAAACAGATGGAGGCGGCGCTTGCCGAGAACCGCGATTACCTCGCCCAGATCTATTCATCGGTCCAGGGAGGAATTGTCCTCATCGATGCCGGAACGCATGAGATCATCGATCTCAACCCCGCGGCAGCGAGAATGATGGGTACGACCAGGGATCAGATCCTCCATAAAGTCTGCCACCAGTTCATCTGCCCGTCAGAAGACGGTAAATGCCCGATCACGGATCTGCACCAGGAGGTGGACAATACCGAACGTGTGCTCCTCGCCGCAGACGGAAAAAAGGTTGACATCATAAAATATGTTGTCCCGTTCAATTTTCACGGCAGGGCATGTCTGCTGGAGACCTTTCTCGACAACACGGAGCGGAAAAAAGCAGCGGACGATCTCCATGCTGCCTATGAGAGGGTCACCGCTGCCGAAGAAGAGCTCCGGCAGCACTATGATATGCTCAGCGCAAATGAGCGGGCGCTCCAAGAGAGTGAGGAGAAGTTCCGGACCATTTTCGAGAACAGCCCGTACCCGATTGCGATCAACAGCATCCCGGATGGTAAATTCGTCGAAGTCAACGCGGCCTTCCTCGCGAGCAGCGGGTATACAGAGTCTGAAGTGCTGGGAAAGACTCCCATCGATCTCGGCCTGCTCTCCCTTCTGGACTTTGGCAAGTTCACCTCACGCATGCTCCTCTCCGGCAGACTTGAGAATGTGCCTCTGGCCCTGAAAGGAAAAATGGGGATCGCAATCCATGTCCTGTTTTCTGTTATTCCGGTCACTATCAACGACCGGTCCGCCATCCTGACGGTGACCGCGGAAGTGACCAAACTCAAACGGGTCGAGGAGGAACTGCTTGAGAAGAACGAAGATCTCCATGCCGCCTACGAAGAACTGACGGCCACGGAGGAAGAGCTCCGGCAGAATTATGAGGCGCTCATCAAACAGGAACAGGCGCTCCGCGACAGCGAGGAAAAATACCGCCTCCTGACCGAAGTGACCAGGGACGTCATCTATATGGTGGATACGCAGGGCGTAATCACTCATATCAGCCCCCAGATCTCCCGGTACGGCTACACACCGGACGAGGCCATTTCCCGGCATTTTACCGAGTTCATTGCCGCAGAAGATCAGGCAAAGGTTGTGGAAGATTTCAAAAAGGCCCTGTCGACACGAGAGTCCACGGTTACCCAGTTAAGGATACACGATAAAACCGGGAACATTTTCTGGATGGAAGACAACGGCGCCCCCGTTCTTGATTCTTCCGGATCCGTTATTGCCGTCTCCGGTATTCTGCGTGACGTTACCGGCCGCAAGGAGGCGGAGGAGGCACTCCGGGAGAGCGAAAAGAAATACCGGAATATCATCGAGAACATACAGGATGTGGTGTACCGGACAGACCGGGACGGCAAACTTATCATGTTCAGCCCCCATGGCGTAAAACTTGCCGGGTATAATTCTGAAGAGGAGATGATCGGCCTCGATGTCGCGCTCGATACCTATAAAAACCCCGAAGAACGCGAGCGTTTCCTGGCTGCGATGAAAGAAAAAGGTTTTGTCGAGAATTATCCCCTCCTGCTGAAAACCCGCACCGGGAACACCCGTATCGTGACTGCCAGCAGCCACTTCTATTACGATGACCAAGGAAACGTACTGGGTATCGAGGGAATCCTTCACGATATTACAGAGCTCAGGAAAAAGGAGCAAGATCTGTGTGCCAGCGAGGAGAAGTTCCGGGTACTTGTCGAACACTCGCTCGACGGTATCCTGATCACAGACTTTACGGGAACACTCCTCTTTGCAAACCAGGCTGCGGGCCGCATGGTCGATGCTGCGGATTATGAAGCTCTGATAGGGAAAAAGAACGTGCTGGAGTTTGTTGCCCCGGAATCCCGGGTACCTGTACTTCAGGATTTCAGCAAAGTCGCGCAGGGAACCGATGCGTATCTCGTCCACTATAAACTCATCACTGAGGCGGGCCGGGAGATCTGGGTCGAGTGCATCGGGAAGAAGATCCCGTTTGGCGGATCTACTGCAATGCTTGTCTCCATGCGGGATATCACGGAGCGCAAGGCTGCGGAGATCGAACGGGCCAGAATTGAGCATACGCTTCAGGAAAGCGAGGAGAAATTCCGGACGCTCGTCGAGCATTCCCTGGACGGTATCCTGATCCTTGACATGACCGGAAAGATCCTGTTCAGCAACAGGGCAGTAGCAGAGATGGTCGAAGCAAAGGTTAATCCTGATCGGACCTACGTGACAAACGCACTGGAGTACGTCGCCCCGGAATCGAGAGCCGGTGTGCTCCATGACCTCAGCCAGGTTGCGCAGGGGATTGATTGCTACCCGGTAAATTACCAGGCCATCACTGCGAACGGGCGGCGGATATGGATTGAAGGTATCGGAAAACGGATTCTCTTCCAGAATTCTCCGGCTATCCTCGTCTCCCTCCGGGATATCACCCCCCGGAAACGCATGGAGGAGGCGATCCTCCGGACAAACAAGCAGCTGACCCTGCTCTCCAGCATTACCCGACATGATGTCCTCAACAAGATCGCAGTGATTCAGGGTCACATTGCGATTGCGCGGAAGCATGGGGATCAGCAGGACTACCCTGCACTTCTCGATAAGATCGAGTCCGTAACAGACATAATCAAATCGCAGGTCGAGTTCACCCGGGTTTACCAGACTCTCGGGACAAAGGAGCCGGAATGGCAAAAGCCCGGGAAGATCCTCGCTTCTGTACCCCAAACCGATGCCGTAACCATTCGAAGCGAACTCGGAGATCTTGAGGTCTTTGCGGATCTGATGCTCGAAAAAGTATTCCAGAACCTGATTGACAACTCGCTCCGGCATGGCGGGAAGGTATCGGAGATCCGGGTACAATCCCGCACGGGCACTGACGGTCTTACCATCATATTTGAAGATAACGGCATCGGTATTCCGGCTGATGAGAAAGAGAAGATCTTCGAGCGGGGGTATGGGAAGAACACCGGCCTCGGGCTGTTCCTTGCCCGGGAGATCCTCGGCATCACCGACATCACGATACGGGAGACCGGAGAGGCAGGGAAAGGGGCACGTTTTGAGATCCTCGTGCCGGAGAATGCATGATACCAGGATCTAAGCATCAGCTCCCTCACTCCCCGGCATGGCACACCTGCACGTAAATCTCCCCGAAGAACTCCTCCTGCCGCAGGCTGCACCGGCCGTCCAGCGCTAAGAAGAGCAGGGGGATATAGACATCCGGGAGACCCCACCCAAGGTCCCTGCAGAGCTCGGCGAGCGTGATCTCGGTATCCGGGTCGGCGTTTGCCAGGCACTCCTCGATAATCTGCCGGGCCGCGTCCTGGTACCCCTCCTCGTGGGCGATACCCACGACATCGTCGGCTTCGATCAGGAAATCCTCGGTCGGGGGAAGCCGGCGGCGCCTCCGCTCCTCTTTCTCGAGGTTCTTGAGCTCGATGATCAGCTCGAAGAGGGTGACCGGGCTCTTTCGGAGACTCTTCCTGTCGAGCCGGCGCTGGATCTCCCGCTCCAGCCGTTCGATGGGGCCGAACCGGCCCTCGTCTTCGAAGTCGAGATCGTCCGCGAGATCGAAGTCCTCTCCTGTATCGCCTTCACTGCCGTCCTCCCCGGATACGAGGTCCAGCTGCTCGGACTTCATCCTGAGGAGCGTGGCCGCGTAAAAGAGCGTACGCCCCGAGATCTGGAGGTTGAGCTGCCGGCACCGCTCGAGCTCGGAGAGGAACCGGTCGGTCACCTCGATGATATTAATATTCCACGGGTCGATCTCGCCCCGCTCTGCAAGGCCGACGAGGATCTCGACCGGGTCCTCGACGATCTCAGGCTCCCGGGTACCGGGATCATCCCCTGCTTTAGGGGAGTCTTCAGGGCCAGCGGCATCAGGACCACCGGCGGGCCCGGGCGAGCGGGTATTTCCGGTTCCGGGCTGCTCCCCGGCGGGGGATGTGGTCGGGGCGTTCTCACCAGTTCTGCCTGCCTTTGCACCCGGATCTACCCGGCGCTTCCCGTTTTTGCCCGGTTCAGCCATTGACCTTTACTCCGGTAACAAGCGTGCTCTTGTCCGGCCGGCTCGTCACGCCCATGATCCGTTGCGCCGCTTCGATCATCGGTTTGCGCAGCGAGACGATGACAAACTGAGACGAGGGGGCGAGATCTTTTATCATCGCCGCGATCCGTTCCACGTTCGCGCCGTCAAGCGACATGTCCACCTCGTCGAACGCGTAGAAGGGCGCCGGGATGTAGTGTTGGATGGAGAAGATAAAAGCAAGCGTGGTCAGCGATTTCTCCCCGCCTGAGAGGGAGGAAAGAAGGTGGACTTTCTTGTCCCGGGGCTTGACCGCAAACGTGAGCCCGCCGGTAAAGGGTTCCTCCTCGTTTTCGAGCACCAGGTTCCCTCTCCCGCTGGTGAGCCGGGCGAAGATCTCCCGGAAGTTGGCATCGATCGCCTTGAATGCGGTCATGAACGCCTCGAACTTCATCTGCTCGTACTTCTCGATGCGTTCGATCAGGTTCGCACGTTCCTTGGAGAGCGTGTCTTTCCGTTCCGTCCGTTCCTCGACCTGCCGCTGGATCTTCTCGTACTCCTCGATCGCGAGCATATTGACGGCGCCGATCTTGTGAAGCGCGAGTTCAGCATCGGCGATCTTCCCTTCGATCTCAGAGAGGGAAAGATCGGTCTTGACTTCGCCAACAATGGCCACAAGAGCGGTTATCTCGTTCACGAGCGCCTGTGCCCGTTCCTCGAGAGCGGTCAGCTGGATCGTGAACCGTTCCTTATCGGCATCGAACTTCATCAGTTTCAATTCCGAAGCATGGATGTTCCCGGACACGTCGGCACGTTTTTTCCGCAGCTCTTCAAGTTCCCCGGAAAACTCCTTCTGCTTTTCTTCGAGTTCGGCAATCACCGCCTTGTGGGCAGCGATCTGCTCGTTGGACCCGGAGATTTCCGAATCGATCTGCCGGTTGCGCTCGTCCAGCCGGGCGCGTTCCTCACCCAGTTCCCCAATCCGGGCGGTGAAATGCTGGCGTTCGCGGGAAGCGTCGTTCATGTCCGCCTCCTTGTTGCGCAGGCGTCGTTCAGACTCTTCGATCTCCTTCTTCTTCTTCTCCATCTGATCGGTGAGCGCCGGGATGTTGGTATCGTCCAGCTTCTTTTTTATCCCGTCGATCTTTGCCGTGATCGCGTTGATCGCTTCCGTGACCTTGTCCAGTTCCTCTTCGAGTGCGGACAGTTCTGCCGCACTGTTGCCGGTCTCCTCTTTCTGCCGGGCGACTGCTGCCTCGATCGTCTGCTTCTCGACCGTGATCGCCTCGAACCGCCGGTTGAATTCCTCGGTCAGCACCCCGGCCCGGACTAGGTTCTGGTCGATCTCGTTCCTCAACGCCCGTTTGGTATCGACCTCTTCGGTCATGCGTTTGACACCCGCTTCAAGCGTGGCAGCCTCTCCCGCAAGTTCAGCAAGGTGCGACCGTATCCGTACGAGCTCGTCATCTACGGCGGCACCGAACCCCCGAACAGGTTTCTTCGCCGAGCCACCGGTCATCGCCCCGCTCTTTTCCAGCAGTTCGCCTTCGAGCGTGACCATCCGGTACTTCCCGATCAGTTTCCGTGCCCGGGCGAGCGTATCGACGACGACGGTCGCCCCGAGCGCCACGGCAAACGCCCGGTCGTACACCGGATCATACTCGAGGAGGTTAACCGCGTAATCGATGACGCCGGGTTCTTTGATGGGCGGGAGCGTGGGCGGCCTGAGTTTATTGAGCGGGAGAAACGTCACTCTGCCCAGCCGCTCGTCCTTCAAGTACCGGATCGCATCGGCGGCGGTCTGGTCGGTGTCGCAGATCACAAACTGCAGCTTGTTTCCCGCAGCGACATTGAGCGCCATCGTGTATTCTTGGGGCGCCTTGCCCTGGTCTGCAATCGTACCGTGGACGCCATCCATGGCCTTGACCGCCTCGATGGCCTTTCCCCCGGACTCGCCCCGGGCCTGCTGGGCGGCTTCGAGATGGATCGCGTCCTGCTCGGCATCCTTCATCTCCCCGCGCAGACGTTCGAGGGATGACCGCTGGGCAAAGAGGCCGCTTTCCAGTTCCGAGAGGTTACGGTCGAGCTCCTGTTTCTGACCGACGAGCGTTGCAACCGTCTTTTCGTTCTCCGCAAGCTGCTCCTCTTTTGCCGCATACTCGTCGTCAAGCTGCTTCTGGAGTGCCACGAGGCGTTCGAGCTCGCTGGTCCGCATCCGGCTCTTCTCAATGAGCATGTCCTGCCGGTGGAGGATCGCGGATCGCTCGCCCTTCTTTGCCTCTGCCTCTTCCATCAGGGCAAAGAGCTTCTGCCGGGACTCCTCCGTATCGGAGGAATACTGCCGGATCTCGGTCTCGACCTTCTCCAGCTGCGCCTTTGCGGTCGCCACCTCCATTGCGATGTTCGTGCGGTCGATGGTGAGCGTGCGGATCTGGTTGGAGAGCTCGGCCACCCGCGCCTCAGCCCTTTTGGTGTCCGCAAAGACCCGGTTGATCGCTTCTAGGTTTGCTTCCTTGTCCTTCCTGAGCCGGGCAATGGTCTGCTCCGCGAGCTTGATCCCACTCTTTACTTCTTCGAGATCCGCGATCAGTTTCAGGTAGTCAGGCCCGCTTTTTTTGTTGATGAGCTCGTCGACATCCCTGAGATCGGCCTTGAGATAGGAGAGCTCGTTCTCCTCGAGGCCCCGGTCTGCCTCAATCCGGGAGATCTTTATCTTCTGCTCTTCAGCGGACGCGAGCAGCGTGGCCCGTTCCTTCTCCTTGACATGGAGCTGGGCGGCCGACCGGCACCCTTGGTAGAAACTGAGCTCTTTCTGCCACTTCTGGTATTCGAGTGCATGTTCGCGCTCTTTTTTCAGCTCGTTTGCCCGTTTGGAAAGTTCGATGAGCAGGAGTTCCTCGCGCTCGATCCGCTCCCGCACCACGTCAAGCTCGGAGAGTGACTGCTGTTTTTTGGTATCAAACTCGGAGACCCCGGCGATCTCGTCAATGATCTTCCTGCGCTCGTTGTCGCTCATCTCCATGATCCGGGTCACGTCGCCCTGCATCACGACATTGTAACCGTGCGGGATGATGCCGAACTTTGAAAGGTGGTCCACAATGTCGCTCTGCTTGCAGAGCCGGTCGTTTAAGTAGTTGTAGCTGTAATAGCCGTTTCCCGTCCTTTTTATCCGGCGGCGGATCTTTGTCCCGTCGGAAAATTCGATGGCGACCTCGGCGGTGTTCTTCCCGGAGTTGAGATTGATAAGATCGGTGAGCTTCTCGGCACGCAGGTTGCGGGAACTCGACAGTGCGAGGACAAAAAGGACTGAGTCGATGATATTGCTCTTCCCGGAGCCGTTCGGGCCCGATATAACGGTGAAACCCTCTAAAAAGGGAATTTTTGTCTTTTTTGAAAAAGACTTGAAATTATCTATCTCCAGCTCTGTGATGTGCAAAGATCCGGCTCCTCGACGTCCTTACTTCTTTGCTGCATCGGACTTGTCTTCTTCCACGGCGTAGATCAGATCGCTCTGCTTGGGCTTGACCGAGGTTCCCTTTTTGTTCCTGCCATAGCCTGCCGATGCGACGATGTAGTTCTTTTCCCCGCGCCGGGGCTCAAGCTTCATCGTCCCGTCGGTCTGCATGATCATGTCCATCGCGGGCTCTGCCGGGGCCTCCGGTTCGGCATCCGCGGCCCGGGAACCTTTCCTTATGACAACCGTGCTCCCACCCTGCTGCGGGGCCGCGCCACCGGCGACAGCGCCAGGCACCTGCGAGCCTTGGACGATCGGCTGCATGCGTTTGAGTTCCTGGCGGCTTCGCTCCTCGGTCTGCTTGGACATCTTCATCGCAATGGACTTGAGGTCGAGAAGTTCCTGCGTGAGCCCCTTGACCAGAGCTTCCATCTCGTTGACCTTCTTTTCGAGCGCTGCAACGCGATCTTCGCCTGCACCGCTTCCTGAACTTTCCATCATTTTGATCATTTTCTCCTTTTCATCGAGTTCGAACTCTAAATACCTGATCTTTGCATCCGGTTGCACCATGCCATACCTGTGTACCTTGTGATATATACAGGTGCGGCGCACTCCTTATTAATAATAGTAGTGATCTGCAGATGAGAAAAAAAGGTTTGTGCTTCTTTTTCCCCCAAAAACAGGGTACAGACCCCCGGAAAACCCTCCATCCTGGCTCCACGCACCTTCTCTGGCAGGTATGCGGCACGCAAAAATCTGGTTTTTATGACGGTAATGCCTCCCGGTTCCCCCATCCCTGCGCTCCTGCTTAAGAAAAGGTATTACCTGATCCAAACGAACGTGTATTCATATGTCGTATCTTTCCCAAACTGATCCAGAAATAGCAGATATCATTGAGAAGGAACGGCTCCGCCAGACAAACGGGCTCGAACTGATCGCGTCCGAGAATCTTGTCAGCCGTGCGGTGCTCGAAGCTATGGGGTCTATCATGACCAACAAGTACGCCGAGGGCTACCCGGGAAAACGGTACTATGGCGGCTGCGAGTTCCATGATATGGCTGAGAACCTTGCCCGCGACCGGTTGAAGAAACTCTTCGGCGCCGAGCATGCAAACGTCCAGCCCCACTCGGGCACCCAGGCAAACATGGCGGTTTATTTTGCGTACATGAAACTGGGAGAGAAGATCCTGAGCATGAAGCTCAACCAGGGGGGTCACCTCTCGCACGGATCCCCGGTCAGCTTCACCGGCAAGTTCTACCAGATCGCCCAGTATGGCGTCGACCCCAAAACTGAAACCCTTGATTACGGTGTGGTCGGTGAGATGGCAAAGAAGGAGAGGCCCCAGATCATCGTCTGCGGTGCGTCCGCTTACCCCCGCACGATCGACTTCAAGGCATTCCAGGAGATCGCAGATGACGTCGGTGCCTACTGTATGGCCGATATCGCCCACATCGCCGGGCTTGTTGCAACCGGTATCCACCCGACATCTGTTGGCGTAACAAACTTCACCACCACCACCACCCACAAGACCCTCCGCGGACCACGCGGTGGCGCGATCATGTGCAACAGCGAGTTTGCACAGGCGATCGATAAGGCGGTCTTCCCGGGCATGCAGGGCGGCCCCCTGATGCACACGATCACGGCCAAGGCGGTCTGTTTCAAGGAGGCTCTCCAGCCCTCGTTCAAAGAATATAACAAGCAGGTCGTGAAAAACGCGAAGGTGCTCGCAGAGACCTTAATGAACAATGGCCTCCGGCTCGTCTCGGGCGGCACGGACAACCACCTGATGCTCATCGATCTCACCAACCAGCACCTGACCGGCCTTGAAGCGGAAGTGGCACTGGGCAAGGCCGCTATCACGGTCAACAAGAACACGATCCCGAATGAGACCAAGAGCCCGTTTGTGACAAGCGGTCTCCGGGTCGGCACTCCGGCCGTGACTTCGCGTGGCATGAAAGAGGCCGAGATGCGCAGGATCGGGAACTGGATCGCTGCCGTGGTAAAGGACATCAAGAATGAAACACTGATCCAGAGGGTCAACCGGGAAGTCACCGAGATGGCGCAAAAGTTCCCGATTTACCCGACAGTATAATTTAAATCCCATTTTTGGGAGTACAGCAATGGGCATCATCCTTGACGGGAAAGCGGTATCGGAAAAACGGCTCGAACTCCTCAAGGAGGCCATCGGCGAATCGGGGCTGTACCCCCGGCTTGCCACCGTGATCGCAGGGAGCGACCCCGCCTCGCAGATGTACGTCAGGATGAAGCACCGGGCCTGCGAGCGGGTGGGTATCGGGTCGGTTGGGATCGAGGTCCCGGGCGACACCACCACACAGAAAGTGCTGGAGACCATAACCCGGCTCAATGAGGACCCGGAGATCAACGGTATCCTTGTCCAGCTCCCGCTCCCCAAACAGATCGATACCGACAGAGTCATCTCCTCATTGAGGATCGAGAAAGATGTGGACGGGTTCCACCCGACCAGCCTTGGCCTCCTGATGAGCGGGAAACCCCGGTTTGCTCCCTGCACGCCCAAAGGGATCATGACCCTGCTTGAAGAGTACAAAATTCCCGTTGCCGGTGCCCGCGCCGTGGTCGCCGGCCGGAGCATCGATGTCGGGCGCCCGATGGCGGCACTCCTCACCAATGCCGATGCAACCGTAACCATCTGCCATAGCAAAACCCGGGATCTTCCCACAGAACTCATGCAGGCAGATATCCTTGTCTCCGCAATAGGAAAGGCGCACTTTATCACGCCGGAGATGGTCAGACCCGGCGCAGTCGTTATCGATGTCGGCATCAACCAGCTGGACGGGAAACTGGTCGGCGATGTGGACTTTGCCGCGGTAAAAGATATTGCCTCAGCGATCACCCCGGTCCCCGGAGGAGTCGGACCCATGACCATTGCGACGCTCATGGAGAACACCTTTACTGCGGCATCGAGGGCAAAATGAAGATCTGCCGGGTGAACAAGCTGGACATTGGTGGAGACGCCCCGCCAAGGCTGATGGGCGTCATCAACTGCAGCGGCGAGTCGTTTTATGCGAACTCGTACATCCCCCTTGAAGAGGTACATGCCACCGCAGTGGCAATGATCGAGCAGGGCGCCGACATGATCGATATCGGTGCACGGAGCACGGCACCGAACACTCAGGCAATCAGCGGGAAAACAGAGGCAGAACGGATCGATGCCGCCCTTAAGGAACTGGACGGGAGCGGCATCACCCTCTCGGTTGATACCATGCACCCGGGCGTACTCGATGTCTGCCTGAAACATGACATCCATGCGGCAAACGACATCAGTGGTTTTGTCTCCCCTGCCTATGCAAAAAAGGTCGCGGACGCCGGCCTTCCCGCATTTGTGATGGCCGCAAACCAGCAGCCGGGAGACCCGGTGGGGATCGAGGCGACCCTCATCTCTCTTGAGGGTGTCATGAAGCGATGCGAGGCGGCCGGTGTGAACAATTATGTACTCGACCCTGGCATCGGCATCTGGACGCCGCATCGTTCGATTGGGGATGACTGGGAACTCTGTCGGCACTTCGACGAGTTCTTGCGCTTTGACCGCCCGGTGCTCGCCGCGGTATCAAGGAAGACCTTTATCGGGATGCTCCTTGACCGCGAACCGGAGGATCGGCTGCCAGGTACCCTCGCCGTCACCATAAAGCTCCTCGAAAAGGGCGCATCGATCGTCCGGGTGCACGATGTGGGAGCCACCCGGGACGTGATGAAGGTGTACGAGCACATGGTGAAGGGCACATGAATGCTTCGTTTACCGTAATTGGCCTCTCCACCGGCATCATCAGGCCCCACGATCCTTTTACCGACAGGATTGTTGCGGCAGCAGACGCGGCATGCGGGGGTTTTGCGGACGGGGACATCCTCGTCCTTGCCGAGACCGCGGTCGCAACCGCCGAGGGAAACGTGGTCCTGCTCGATTCCGTAACTCCGTCACCGCAGGCACAGAAACTGGCAGACAAATACCACATGGATTCCCGGACGGTCGAGGTCGTCCTTGCCGAGAGCGACTCGGTGGTCGGCGGCATACCCGGTTTTCTGCTCTGCATGAAACACGGCACTCTGCTCCCGAATGCGGGCGTGGACGCCTCCAACGCCCCACCGGGCTGCATCGTGCCCCTGCCGGCTGATCCCGATGCAAGTGCAGTGCGCATCCGGGACGCGATTTCCCAAAAGTGCCATGTGCGGATTGGGGTGATCGTCGCCGACAGCCGCACCCACGCGATGCGTCTCGGGTGTTCCGGGGTGGCCATCGGGTGTGCCGGCGTCCCTTCGGTCATTGACGACCGGGGACGGAGCGACTTGTTCGGCCGCAAACTGGAGGTGACCAAACGGGCAATAGCGGACAACATCGCATCGGCCGCCGAACTCGTGATGGGTGAGGCAGATGAATGCATGCCTGCGGCCATCATCCGGGGCCTCGGGATGCCGATCGGGGATAATATCGGTGTGGATACCATTGATGCGGACGAGTGCCTCTTCATGGGCGTGTTCCGGAAGAGCCGGACGTAACTGCGGAGCAATTTCTCATATATAGCTCTCATTCTGCTCCTTTGCCACGGTTATAGGTTGGCAAGGGCAGAGGTCAGCTGGCTCACACTATTTTATTACTATGTCTGATCTGACATCACCGTAGAGGTGAAGTTATATGCGCAGTCAAGGTCGGCAAACTCGGAGAAGGAGAATGTTTCGGTCATTTTTTGCCGGGGCGTCATTGACGGGATATCAAAGGTTGTCGACTGGGAGTGACAGAACGCAGTGACCGGCATTAAGGTGACATGAACCTCGATATTTTCAAACGTCCTGTTGGTGGGGTTCTCAAGCCGGAAATCGGCAGTATAGAAATCGACCGAACCGACATTAACCGGGATAAAAGAGTCCAGATCATCACTCGCGACCGTGATCGCAGTATTCGGAGCCCGGGATGAGAGACAGCCGGCACCAAACACACACACAAACAACACCAGCACGATCCAGAAGTACCATCTCATACCGTTCGTCACCCGCTTTCCCTAGTTTAACGTTCCGCTGAAATATGTACCCGCACATAGAGAAAAATCAGACGGTTCCTGCGATTTCAGGTGCCATCGCAGGATACTACTCAACGATGGGGAAAGTGAAGATACCTGCACTCCATGTGCGTTGTGCGATGAGAAGAGGGGGTCGGTGGTATCTTTTCTTTCGTGTACTGGTGCCGGGGCACCCGGGGCAGGGCGACAGGCATAACGCCCCGCACACCAAAAAAAGATCGGGAAAAACCGTGAAAACCCCCCTTCGTTTCCGGACAGAACGGCTCGACCTTGTCCCGGCAACCATGGAAATACTGGAGAGCGACCTCCATGACGATACAACGCTTGCCCGGTTGCTGGGAGCCAAGATTCCTGATGCATGGCCACCCTATGAAATGAACGAAGAGTTACTCACCGAGTTCATCCGGATGGCGTCTGAAAATACCGATCCGTTCTTTTCTAGCTGGTACTGGGTGTTGGATACAGCAGACATGGGCGGGCGCATCCTTATTGGGAGCGGCGGGATCGCCTCGGCATTCAACGCGCCGGACACAGTCCTGATTGGGTACGCGGTGCTGGACGAGTACCAAGGGCAGGGTTATGCGACTGAAGCGGTCCGGTACCTGATCCCAGGGATATTTGCAGACAGGCGCATAGAACGGATTGTGGCAACGACCTACCCGGAACTCGGCGCATCCATCCGGGTCCTTGAGAAGAACGGATTTATCTGCACCGGTACAACCCTCCCCGGCCAGGGTCTGGAAGAGAGGACAATCGGATACGTGCTGGAGAAACAACGGTGACCGGTTGTTTCATCTGGTGCGTGAACAATTCTGTTAGGAAGAACCATGGGAACACCTGCGCCCGAATTACAAAAAGACCCGGACAAGCCTTTTCTCACCGATCCGCCGTTTTATCTTGAGGCGTTCGAACAGTCCTACCGGTACATCATTGATGAATACGAAGTGCAACCAAAGGACATTGCGATCTTCATCCCCTGTGCCATCCGGAAACCCTACAGTACAAGTCCGAGCCACCAGCTTATCCGGATGATCATCTCGCAGGTGTTCGATGAGTCCCGGTACCATATCGTCATCTTCGGCACCTGCGGAATCATTCCCGCCGAGCTCGAGACAATGTATCCCTATGCGCACTACAAGTACATGCTCGGGAAATGCCACGATGACAAGGTGAAGGAGGATTTTCTCACCATCGAGACCGACCGGGTAGCAGGGTACCTGGAGAAGACCCGTTACGTGTACAAATACCGGATCACATACTGCATCGGCCTCTTCCGCGAAGCCCTGATCCGAGGCTCGGAGAAGTCAGGAGTGAAGATCGATCTCCTGCTTCCCACAAAGGACAGGATCAACCGGGTGATCGAGGAAGAGGAGTGCCGGTTCCAGGAGGGGAGCCTCTCGATGGACGAGTACCTGGGCGAGTTCTGCGACGAGCTGATCCGGTTCCGGAATGCACATCCCGGCATTAGGAAAGACGCGTAGGCGGGTTTTAAGGGATCAGGCTATCCCAAAACTCGTTTTCCGGCCCGACCGGTGTTCCCACTGCACAACCACACCCTGCCCCTGAAGCGGTGGGATTAGACCATCATACTATACACTAGGACCACCAATATCTAGTACACAAACGGTTTTGGGCATACATACGATCGCGCCCGTTGGGATCAAGCGTAACGACGATCCATCACCTCCCCTGCGAAACCATTTTTGTAGTATCGAACGATTAAAAACATGAGACCGGTATCTTCCGCTCTGGTCTACCAGTATATCAAAGAATGAAACAATGGCTAAGCAATCCTTAAAATCGGTGATTATGGGAACACGCTCCGGGTACGTTATCCGGTGGACCTGTCCCGACTGTTATTCGGAAAATGTGATTATCAACAGAACCCCGGCGGAGTTTTTCAAGGCATCCCGGGATTCCTCATGCCGGCACTGCAGGACACGTTCAACCATTTCAACGCCCTGCTTTCATAATTAACCGGCATTTCCTTTTGTTTTGCTTTCTTTGAATGCAGAACCGGGTAAACCCCCAATGAGGTATTTATTATGTTTTCGCGCCCCACCTTACCAAGGGGACGAAGACTTAGCCGGGATCCCGATCGCTGCCAGAAAGGGGTTAAAAACACTTCCCTCATGACGGCAATGATTTT
>JACTVF010000403.1 GCA_019695435.1 Methanoregulaceae archaeon
TCGTTCGCGACCTGCGGGTTGTCGGCAACATCGGAGAGCATGGCAAAAGGATTATGCCGAATCAGATACAGTCCGGTATTTCCGCCGACATAGCCTTGAGTAATGCCCTCCGCATAGATCCTGAACGAGACCCCAGAAGCCAGCATTCGCCGGGCCAGATTGTCTACATTCCAAACCTGGGTGGAATTGTCATCCGTCGTCAGCAACTGTCCGGTCGTCAGCATGAAATAGTTGCCAATCGACGGATGGGAGTTCGCGTAATAGTTTGTGGGGAGAGCTCCACTGCTGATCAGGTTGTTCAGATTTGGCCAATCCCCGGTATTGCCCACCACCTTCGCATAGCTCTGGTTTTCTTCCATCACGAGGACGATGTGCTTGCTCTGCGGCGTCTGTAGCTGCACAGTCACCGTCGCCGTTCCGGACTTTGTGGTGTCCTGGGTGCTGGTCGCAGTCACCCTTACGGTACCTGCGGTGACTGCTGCAGTGAAAAGCCCGATTGCGTTGATGGTCCCTTCGCTGGCCGACCACGTAACCGTGGAACTGTAGGTTCCCGTGCCTTGAACGATTGCGTTGCACTGCGAGGTTGCGTTGACGGCTATCGTCGACGGAGTGCAGGTCACTGCAACCGCAGTAATCGTGGGCGGAGTCGACTGCACAGTCACCGTCGCCGTTCCGGACTTTGTTGTGTCTTGGGAGTTGGTCGCGGTTACGGTCACTGTGCCGGGCGAAGCTGGTGCGGTGAAAAGCCCGCTCGCGTTGATGATGCCTTTGCTGGCCGACCACGTAACCGCGGAACTGTAAGCCCCCGTACCTTGAACCGTTGCCTTGCACTGCGACGTTGCCTGCGCTGCAACCGCTGAAGGCATGCATGCCACCGAGACTGAGGAGATGGTGGATGCCATCGGGAAAGGTTGGCTGCCACTGCCCCCGCAGGCGGTTACGATAACTGGAATCGCGCACACTACAAGGGCATACGGCAGCTGAGTCCGCGCGATCTTTCTACTCAGATTGTTGTGCGAACCGCCCATACGAGCCTTACGCGGCCAAGAATCCTACAGAAAACGAGTCACAGACTTCCCCGGAGGGTGACGACTGGGCTGGCCTGATGGGGTTGCCCGAAGCCCAATCGCCTCTCGTCCAAACCGACATGAGATGCAATAGGAGGCATTAGGGCTGGCTGCGAAACGTTCCTGGCGTCTCACACAGGGCTTCTTGCTACCTCCAAGAAGACGCTGCAAAGCACGCCAAAGGATCTGCGAAGAGCTCCAGGCATCACAATTCTTTCTTCACTCTCAATGCCCGCTCCGCCCCTGCGGCTTGGAAAAATCCTGGGCGATCCATTTCGACAGGAACGTGCTCTCGTGTTCCACGAACCCCAGCTTCCGGTACACCTGCAATGCCGCCGTGTTCTCTCGCACCACTTCCAGATGAAGCGTGCGCACTCCCGCCGACCGCGCCTCCTCCTCCACAAACTCCATCGTCGTGCGCCCCCAGCCACGCCTGCGATACCCCTCCAGAAGGTACAACTCGTCGACGAAGGCATCCCGCCCCAGCCACTCCAGGCTGTACCCAAAGCACAGCACGACATACCCCACGGCCCCGCCACCATCCAGAATGAGCCACGCGCGGCCGAGATTCGGATCGCGCAGCAGCGCCATCAGCGCCACATGCGCTTTCTGCTCCTCAAAGCCGTGTCCATCGAAAGCGTAATATTCCCGCATGAACCGCAGCAGAGTCCCCGCGTCCGACTCTACCGCCAAACGAAATCGCGGTTCGTTCTTCATCTCGGCGATCTTTGCGATCTTCGCGAATCCTCGGCGTGCTCTGCGGTTTAGTGCTTTCTTTCGAAACAGCCGTCACACCGCATTTTCCAGCGCGAGCGCCATCCCCATGCCGCCGCTCACGCACAGTGTGGCCACTCCGCGCTTAGTATTGCGTTTCAGCATTTCGTGCAGCAGCGTCACCGTGATGCGCGTGCCCGTACACCCAATGGGATGTCCGATCGCGATCGCCCCGCCATTCACGTTGAGCCGTTCGCGATTCAAATTCAACGTCCGGTCGCAAGCCAGCACCTGCGCCGCGAATGCTTCGTTCAGCTCGATCAGCCCGAACTCGTGCGTCCTGAGATTATATTTATCTTCCAGCTTCCGCAGCGCCGGGACGGGACCAATCCCCATCGTCTGCGGATCCACTCCCGCCGAAGTCACCGCCACGATTCGCGCCAGCGGTTTCAAATTGTTCTGCTTTACGAAATGTTCACTAGCCACCACCACCGCAGCCGCCCCGTCGGTGATGCCCGAAGAATTCCCCGCCGTGATCGTCCCGTTTTTTGAAAACACGGCAGCCAGTTTCCCCAGCTTTTCCAAACTCGCGTCCGGAAACGGATGCTCATCGCGGGCAAACGTAGTCGCACCCTTTTTCCCCTCGATCTTTACCGGAACAATCTCCGCCTCAAACCGTCCCGCCGCAATCGCCCGTGCCGCGCGCGTCTGCGACGCCAGCGCGTACTCATCCTGCTCCTCGCGCGTAATCTTGTACTGCTCCGCCAGTACCTCGCCCGTCTCGCCCATCACCATCTTCGCCAACGGACAGAAAAATCCGTCGCGATACATGCCGTCCACCAATTCCTGATTGCCCTGCCGATATCCCCATCGCGCCTTGTCCAGATAATAAGGAACCCGCGACATCGACTCCGTCCCGCCCGCCAGAATGCAGTTGGCATCCCCTAAAAGAATCGCTTGGTACGCCAGCGCAATCGCCTTCATCCCCGACGCACAAGCCTTGTTTACGGTGTAGGCGGGAACTTCCTGCGGCACCCCGCTGCGCACCGAAATCTGCCGCGCCACGTTCGGCCCACCCCCAGCTTGCCGCGCGTTGCCAAAAATAGTTTCCTCAACCTGCGCAGGCTGCACCCCGGCCCG
>JACTVF010000404.1 GCA_019695435.1 Methanoregulaceae archaeon
GCTCTACGCATTCGTCGGTCTCACCAATGCCGATGATAAAATTCGAGAAGACATGGTTTTTGCCGAAGATTTCC
Organism: Methanoregulaceae archaeon; assembly: GCA_019695435.1. Lineage (GTDB taxonomy): Archaea > Halobacteriota > Methanomicrobia > Methanomicrobiales > Methanospirillaceae > Methanoregula. The sequence goes on from JACTVF010000404.1 coordinate 75, forward strand.
ACCGCGCCTTCCAGTGCGGAGAGGATCTCGTCCAGCGAGAGGTTCGGGCAGACGCGTGCAAAGAGAGACCGGTCCATCGTTTCGACATTGTATTTGATCTCTGCGGCTCCTGCCTCATGGAGAGCCCGGGAGGATGTCGCTGTCGGGTAGATGGAAACCCCAATCGGATAAGCAAAACGGGAAGCGAGGTGCCGGACGATCCGTGTCATGTACTCCGCCTCTTTTTCCGGCGATTCAGCGACCCCGCTCGTGAGGGAGATTGCCTTGAGGTCACCCCGGGCCTCCGCAGCCTCCACCATCGCGGTGATCTCATCGATGGTCTTTACCTTCCCGTTCAGGATCGGCACCGGGCAGAATTTGCAGTCAAAGATACAGCGTTCGCTGACGGTGATATAGGCCTGTTCCGGGCAGTGGCAGAGTGGCAGCTCGAGCTGGCCATAGGCAATGATCCGCCCCTCTTTCTGGATGGCAACACCGTCCCGCCAGGGAATCACCTTGAGCGGGGAGTCCTTTTTTATCGAGAGCCGGACACGGTGGGGACCGGACCGTACAAAAAAGGAGGTGCCCCCGGCTCCAGGCCCGGCGGTTGCCGTTGTCTTCATGTCTGCGGGCAGCAGCGAACTATCAATATCTGCACTCCCGACATTGATTAAAAGCGCTTTTGTTTCGGCAGTGAGTCCCTGTTCCATTTCACATCACCCCGGGTTTTTTAAAAAACGGTTCCGCAGGGGGACAGGTGTCCCCGTGCTGGGCGGCAAGCCAAGGCCCGGATTCGAACCGGGTTGTAGCTGATCTGCAGTCAGCCGCGTAGCCACTCCGCCACCTTGGCATGGATGGTCACCCTGGTGACATCGTATATCCCCGTTGAGCGGGGTGTTATTAATAGCCTGATTTACAGGCATTTTTTGCCGCAATCGCTCTTTCTCTCGCCGGCCCCTGGTACCGGAAAAACCGCCGTAAATCTGCACGGCGGACGGCCTGTGCGGGAGGATCGGGGTGAATTTTTCCGCAATGTTCCCAAAAAGAGGGAGACCAGAGTCAAATTTTGCTTGAATGAGACCTCTTTAACCACCAGATGGTGAATAGCCACCGGTGGCAGGAAGAACCTGCCCACAAGAGGAATGACCAACAATGAAGTCAGCAGGTGTTAAACACAGGGATGGTTGTCGTGGGAAGGCCATGATGACTGCATCGAAGTGCATGGATATGCGGATGGAGAAAGCGATGTGCGATTTCCAGGCCGTGATGTCCCAATGCATGGCGCAGTGCATGGAGACCGGGTGCAGGGAAATGCCGGGCATCATGTCCGACTACTCCAAGTCACGCATGAAAAAGGCCCTCAGCGATCTCCAGATGATGATCCCCCGGTGCATGTCTGAATGCATGACGTTCAGTGCTCCGGGCGCACGATGCAGGTACACTGACTCCTCGTCCGGACAGGTACATCCGGATCCGCCTGGTTCGGCCGGGAAGGGGGCTACACGGATGCCACCCCCTCCCTTCGCCACCAGCCCGATCGTTTCTTTCTTCTGTCCCAACCCGTGAAATATTCCTGAAAAAATCAGGAGTGCAGAATCTTCCGGCCCTCGGGACGGCTTTGAAAAACTCAACATGAGATCGTACCTGAGCGGTACTCACTCCCTATTGCCACAAGGATTGCCGCAATTTCCAGAAATCCGTAATCGAGATGCTAAGTATTGCTTGATTATCACCGTATAAATCTGGTTTTTGTCATGTATATACAGGTGAAACCAGTGGGAAAGGTACGCAATATTGCCATTTACGGAAAAGGAGGTATTGGCAAATCCACGACATCCTCGAACCTGTCAGCCGCACTTTCTGAGAGCGGTCTCCATGTCATGCAGATCGGCTGCGACCCGAAAAGCGACTCGACCAACAACCTGCGGTGGCAGAACCCGTAATTGCCGAGGTGTGAACACTCATATGGTCCCGCATGAGAAAAGGTACGTACTCTCCGCGGAAGGATGCTACGAGGGATCCTGAACAGCGCTGAAATCCAACGGAGTTTGCATAAGGAAGGTAATGAGCGTGGAAACACAGGCAGGATTTTTCCGGAAGGCTGATACGTACCGGATCATGATCGATCCGGACGGCGTCGGTCATATCAGGATTATAAAACGGATGAATTTCCGGACCGTTCTTACCCTCTTCAAGGAACTCTACCTTGAGCTCCGCAAAGGCCAGGGAAGCAGGCCCCATATTATAATCCACGTCTCCCGCTCCCTCTGCGATGAGATGTCGGAGAACATCCGTGAGTTTTTGCTGTTTTGCTCCACCTGCCTTGACGGGACCTTCGAACTGTCCGTAGTGGAATAACCATAAAGAACGTATCCCTGGCAGGAGGCCCGTGGAGACACGGGGTCCATCTTCACTCCATTCATAACGCAGCAGGCCAATAATCAATACTGTTGTGTCCCGTTCTCTCCTTTCGGTCTCTTGCTCCGTCACATATCTTACGGAAATGGGAATTCCGGGCAACTATTGCCGTGACTATGAGAGAAACAGGGATTATTGAGACCGTTTAACTTGTTTCCCGGGATATTGAGCGGATTTTTTAACGATACTAAGTCTGGTACGGCGGACCCGGCATGTGCCGTGCATCTGCATCAGTGATAATTGCCGCGATTTTCACGTAAATCGCACGAACCGGGTTTTTTGGCTCAAATCAGGGGGTTCATGAGACAGGCTCACTGAGCAGTACTCGTGTCTTTACGATCCGTATCCCGAAAATATACACGCCGGAACCGCATAGCACAGTTGTCCCGACAGGACCGGACTACGGTCTATTGCAGCCAGTGTTACTGCCATAATCCCCGGCGGT
>JACTVF010000405.1 GCA_019695435.1 Methanoregulaceae archaeon
CTGGAAGCATTGGAGATCTCGATCTGCTGGCTCACCGGTGTATACCCGGTCTTTCCCACTACGATTGAGTAAGTTCCGGGAACAAGGTTCTGGAGCGTGGCACGGCCGTATGAGGTGGTGTTTGCCACCACGGTACCGTTGAGAGAGATGTCCGCACCACTGATGGGCTGGTTCTGTTGATCATACACGAAAACAAAACCATTGATCGGTACTGGGGTCAGAACGACGGTATCAACCGCTTCGTTCGTACTGACAGTGAGCGACTGGATGACCGTCTGGTAACCGGTCTTTTTCACCTCAACGGTAATAGGAGTATTCCGGCTTATGGGGGCTATCAGAACACCGCGTGAATCGGTCGTCCCCAGCAGCACCGAATTAACACTGATGGTTGCGCCGGCCACCGCTGCCTGGGTGTTCTGGTCTTTGACGATAAAGGAGTACTGGTTACCGGACAACAGCCAGTACTGGACATTCTGATTTGTCGCATCGACTTCAATCGTCTCGCTGCGGGGCTGGTAGTTCGGTGCCGTCATATTGAGGGAATAAAAGGTATAGGAGGTCACCGCGAATGATGCTGTACCTGAGGCATCCGAAATCCCGGTCTGGGTAGAGTTTGCGGATGTTAAATACAGGGTCGCCCCGGATACCGCATTGAGTGAGTTTGAGTCAAAGAGAGAGACGTTCAGGAGAAGGGTTCTCCGATTCAGGATTACAGAAAGCGACGTAGTATTTCCGCTGACAATACCTCCCCAGTCATCATAGCCATCCATGGTGATAAGGAGGTTGAGATCTCCCTGGCCGGACTGAAGCAGGAACTGGCCGCCATTATTGGTCAGACCAACATTCGCCCCATTCAGGTACACTGTTGCGTGAGGAACGGTTGTGTTGTCAAGACTGTCCTGCACCGTGATCAGCAGGTTCGTCGCCTGTGCTGCGCTGCAGAACGCGACAATACACAGCAGCGCAAAAAGGAAACGAAGACGATATCTATACATAGTAAAATATCCCCCTCTGCTCGTATTTTATCCCATCGGTTCGAATATGCCTTTTTTGTTCAGAGTTCCGACAGGGCGGGCACCCGGTCGAGGAGCATTCCTTCCACCATCACCGGCTGAAGATGCCGCCCCTCTTCAAGAGCCTTCTGGAGACGCCACTCCCGGTCCGCATAGATAGTTAAGAGCGGTTCGCCGGCCTTGATAAGTTTTCCTTTCTTTGCATGGAGGAGGATGCCGGCCCCCCGGTCATGCGGCGCCCCGGCGATACGTGCAAGCGTGATCAGGGACTGGTTGTTCATCTCGATGACATATCCCGATACAGGGGAATTGACAATGAACTGGTGATCGCCGGGCGCGATATCATCTGACCTGACCTTCGGGTTACCTCCCTGGATCTCGATAATCTGCCGGAATTTCTCCAGAGCTTTTCCCTTGGAGAGGATATCCTGTGCCATGAGAGCACCGGACCCCCGTGCCGCTTTGCCGGACATCTCCAGAAGGATCCCGGCAATCGAGACGCTTTTCTGGATAAAGGAGTTGGGCTCGGTGGCACCTTCAAGCACGCTGAGCGCCTCTTTGACCTCAAGGTTCGGGCCAATGCTGTGCCCGACCGGGATATCCCCGTAGGTCAGGGCGCATTCGACTTTTATACCAAGGCGCTCGCCGAGTTCAATAAACTCGCGGGCAAGTTTCCTGCCGTCCTGTACGGTCGGCACCTTGGTGTGGTTGCCCACCGGGATGTCGATGACCACCAGGTTCGCCCCGACTGCAAATTTCTTTGCCATAACGCTCGCAAGCATCTGGCCGCGGGCATCGATCTTGAACGGGTATTCCTGAAGGATGATACGGTCGTCCGCCGGGGCGATATTGGTAGCCCCGCCCCAGACAATGGTTCCCCCCACCTTTTCGGTCATTTCCTGCACTTCGCGTGCGGAGAACTCAACATTCGCGAGAACTTCCATGAGATCGGCGGTTCCCCCGGCCCCGGTGATGGCACGGGAACTGGTCTTGGGGATTTTGAGGCCGCTTGCGGCAATGATGGGGACCACCAGGAGGGAGATCTTGTTGCCCGGGACACCCCCGATAGAATGCTTGTCGACAATGGGGCGTGACGCGAATTTTAACTGTTCACCGGTCTCGACCATGGCACGGGTGAGATGCTCCACCTCGTCCATGTCAAGGGGGTTGATATAGGACGCGGTGATAAACGCGGTGAGCTCTGCTGCGGAGATGTCATCGTTGACCACATCCTTGATGATCGTCAGGGTCTCGTCTTTTGAGAGACGGCCCCCGTCCATCTTCTTCTTGATAAAATCGAGCGATGCCGGGCGGTTGGCCTCCCGTATTTCAGCATCCTCTCCCTCGGCAAAGTTCAACCGCTGGTTGGTGATCCGGTAAACACCGGCGGCACCCTGCCCTTCAAGGGTGGTGGTCGTAGCCACAACTGCGGTGACGGCCACACCATTTTTCGGGTTGATAATCTGTACCCGGTCGCCATCCAGCACACCTATACTCCGTGCATCGAGACGGTTGAGCAACACTCCGCGTCGTGCTGCGATATCGAGGATTTTTACGGTAAGTTTCATACAGATTCGCCACGCATCAGATTTCCCTCGTGCCTGAGGGACCGTGCCTCTTTTATTAGGTAGATAGGACGGTTCATCATAAAAAATCGTCCCGGGTCCGGCGCTCGAAGAACTGAAAAGAAAACTCCTGCCCTCTTCAGGGATGAGATAAAGGTTGTATTCTGACCACTCACCGGTGAAATGACCGGTTAATAATGGCGGCGGATTAGCCTTCCTGCAGGAATGAGACCCGGGGTTATGAATCGGGCGTAAAAAAAGAAAAATTTAGATGTTAGGTTAGTGCCTGCGCACGACGAGGAGCGCAACTGCACCGAGACCAATCAGGGCAACC
>JACTVF010000406.1 GCA_019695435.1 Methanoregulaceae archaeon
CAAATGTTTTTTCCACAATGCCGGATGCGCCAACAGGAAACATTCCGGCATTGCAGCACTACCGGCTCGTTCATGAATCCCCAAATGGAGCCATAGTTATCATGTTTCCGGGCTCTTCTCCGAAAATGAATCCGGATATAAAACTGATAAAAATATTTGAGTACGTCAAAGGGGCGCATATTCCCGGCAATGGCATCATCGAAGTCCCCCTGGTGACCAATATGGGACGGACATTTGTCTATCGCCAGGAGAGCCAGGGTGGGGAGTTCGTTGTCCCGTACTCCACGTCCGGCAACCCCTATGATGTTCGGGCAAGCGGGCCGTACCATATTGACGGGACTGACCAGTATATCAACGTGACCGAGAATGATGTGATGCAGGGCAACCGGATCCTGGCATAGCCTCTTTCTTTATGTGAAAGAGGGGGCATACGAAAAATCAAAAAGACGGCTCTGTAGAAAAGTTGTTTTTTCAGACGGTTATCGGTGACCTCAAAAACTAAAATATGGCATCTCCTTACCCTGTTATGCGAATAAACAGCGAGGAGACAAAACAAAGTCAAAACCGTATTCTCCGTCATTAAAAAAAGTTAGAAGAATCTCAGAAAGCACGAAAATTTCGAGCGCAGATCAAAGAGAATTAAAATCAATGTGATCTTCTTTCATATCTCAAAATTTTTGAAATCATTTTATTTTTTAATTGTTGTAGATGAATTCTACAGAGCCACATTTTCTCTTCTTTGAGGGTTTCTACAGAGCCGTATTTTTAGTCACCGATACACCACAGGGGCGCCCCTCTAGGAGGCGGCGGCATTCATAGTACATGATGGGAAAGGTAACGATCTTCTCATCATATCTGAAGGTTTTTGCAAATCCCTAGATCCTGACATCTATGTTCATAGCCTGCCATGAGCCGATCCGGTTTTTGCAATCACCGAACGGTAATACTCCTCACTCTCCACGGTGACCCGATCCCAGTCATATTCTGCAGCAGTTACAATACATGCCTCACGCATTTCCTTATGGTGCGCAAGCGCATCACGCATCTTTTCTGCAAGATCTTCTGCGGAAAGTGCAGAGAGAAAACCATTTTTCTCCGTAATGAGATCCCGGATCGCGTTTGCCGGATGATCGACCGTGACCACCGGGAGCCCGCAGGCCAGCGCTTCGAGCGCGGTTATTCCAAATCCTTCACGGGTGGAGGGCAGGACACATACTTTTGACGCCTTCATCTGCGCGATCAGGTCGTCATGCCGCGCTTCAAAACCCCGGACACTGATCCGATCATTAAGATTGCATTCCTGCACGAGATGCAGAAGCGGCTCCCGTTCCGGCCCGTCACCAATGATCAGGAGCCTAAGCGCCGGTTGTTCTTTTGAAAGGAGTGCGAACGCCCGGACCAATAGGTCTGCATGCTTTTCCCTGATCAGGCGTCCGGCAAAGATGAGATCCGATCGGTCGGTTGCGGGGGGGATTGCGGAGATGCGGTTTCCATCCACGCCATTGGGAATGATCCTGATCATGTCCTTACCGCCCGATGACACAAGCTGTTCTGATGTGGTCTTCGACACCGCGATCACGTAGGGGGTGAGACGGTACACCAGACGCTCAATGTACTTGCCGAACGCACCGCTCCGGCCAAGGTACGTATACCAGTAATCACCCCAGACTTCGTGCCATGTGATGACAAGCGGGGTTCTTTTGATGGTGGTCAGCGATTTTGCGGTGAAGCAGGAGAAAAAGGGAAACTGCTGGCAATCGATCACGTCGAACCGATACCTCCCCAAGTGCGGGATGAGCCGGAGGCCGAAAGTGAGCGCTTCTCCTAGGTTCCTTTTGCCCCCGGCATAGAGGGAACGTGCCGGGCAGACCCCGTGCAGGACCACACCGTCGCGGATCAGGATAGCGTCTCCATCCCAGTACTTCATACCGAAGATATGGACCTCGTGGCCCCGGCCGGTAAGACGCACGGCAAGTTCCCACACGCGTTTTTCCACGCCGCCTTTCACGTACGGGTAGATGACATCGTAGACAAACGCGATCTTCATCCGATCCGTTTCAGGCATGGCCGTTGTTCTCATTTAAGAGCATCATACTCTCGAAGACCGCAAAGAGGAAGACCTGTATACCGCTCACGATCAGGACAAGTGACGTAATCGCCGTGGAGATCTCCGAGAGAAACCCAAACCCGACCGCGACCCACTGGATGATGATGTTGAGTCCGACAATCACCCCGGCAATGAAGAGACCGGCACCCAGAATGAGGAATTTTTCCAGGTTGCTGTACTGCATCAGGCCGACAATGATCCCCATTTTATTCTCGTAGCCATGAACGACCGAATAGGTCTTCATAAGAAATCCCGTAAGGATCACCTGCATGCCGCCCATCACGAGGATCGCGCCCAGAATAAACATATGGAGATGTGCGGACTCGACATCTCCCTGCAGGGCAAAAAATCCCATCAGCAGCAGACCGACGACAAAGAACAAGAACCCGGGTACGGCTATAAAAGGAAGCGGCTTCAAAAGCAGCACGAACCGGAGGTGGCGCCAGCCGTCGGCGAAGCTGTGCAGTTTTGAGGGAGCTGCCCGGGGGTAATAATCGATGGGCACCTCCGCGATCTTCAGCCGTTCTTTTGAGGCCATAACGAGCATCTCCGAGGCAAACTCCATGCCACCGCTCTTAAGAGCAAGCCGGTCAAGCGCCTCGCGGGTGATCGCACGGAACCCGCTATGCGTATCGGAATACTGCGTATGGAAGATGACATTGATCATCCAAGTCAGGAGCGGGTTGCCGATGTACCGGTGGAGGGGGGTCATCGCACCTGTATGGATAAGCCCTTTGAACCGTGAACCGATGACAAAATCGGCACCTGCCTCAAGGGGGGCAATCAGCAGGGGGATT
>JACTVF010000407.1 GCA_019695435.1 Methanoregulaceae archaeon
AAACACATCATAAATATGTCTTACTGTTGTAGACCCTAGAATTGCATTTCTTCCTTGGGCCTCGAAGGTATTTAGATACTTTAACTCTCTTATCGTATCTGCATGAAAAGCTCCGGTTATAAGGAGCTTTTCATCATCAGGCATTTTATCTGCAAGAACTGGAAAGACAGTCTTAGCTAAAGAAGAAATAAAGATTCTAGGCTCACTCCCAAGCATTCCATTGAATACAGAACCTAAGTGAGAAACTACCATCAGAGGAGATAGAGTCTGATACATAACTCCAGTCAATGCTCGCTCAGCTTTGATAGGTGGAGTGTATGATGGAGTGGTATCAGTAAGTGGAACTCCTGCTTTAAGTATTCTTCGCTTTAGTGGAGAATATGGTTCCGAGCCTCTTTGTCTAAATTTAGTTTTAATCTCTGCTCGCTCTCCCTCATTCTTAGCTAGAGGGTCTACATAATCCTTAAGAGTAAAAGCTAGAGCATTACTAAGATTCTGAGCCTCAGATATACCATGTCTCTTCTCTACAGATTGAACTAAATTTATAAAACGAGCATCATCAGGCCTACCTGCGGCATATCTTCCAGCTTTCTTACCAGCAGAAATATTCTTACCTATGTCCACTTTCTTCAAATAGTCAGGATGAGCAGGATCATGGAAATTCTTTATGGCAGTTTTATTAAGAGTTTCTGTAGTAGCTCCAGCCACAGGAAAGAACTTATTATTAATTAAATCTTTAGCAATCTTCCCTTCATCTGTTCGATCAAATACATGCTCCACTGCTCTAAAATTTACCTTGGCCTCATCTAGATGTTCTCCTGCTCTTTCCATTCCGGGCACAATAACATCAGATACCACTTTTCCAGCAGCATCTCCGATAGCCCTAGCAAATCCGCCCATACTTAAATCCTAATTTATTTGACCCCAAGAGAAGCTTGCTTGATCTTTTCTACAAGCTCTCTGTAGTTTTTCACACCTTGGAAAGATTGTTGCTTGTTCTTTAACTTATTTAGTCCATCAAGAAAAGGTTGAAACTCAACTCTAAGTTGAGGATTCTTCTTAAAATTCGCCATCAACCAAGCTTTAGCACTGGCTTCTGTATCCTCATTATAGAGAGTCTTAGCATGTACCGTAGCGTATCTACGAGGGCCAAGCTTAGTAGAAGCAAACAAAACACCTTGCTGATTTAATCTTGGTTCATTGGTCTTAATATCTTCGTAGTGTTCTCTTAGCCATCCCCCTCTTACTTTAGCTTCAGGGATAGTAGTTCCCATCTCTGATTTGAGAAGCTTAAATGCTCTATTTCTAACTAGAGCCTTCTGACTTGCACTTAGTCCCTTTAGGTCTGCTTGTGTAGCAATCCAGAGTAAATGATGCTCTGGGTCTTCAAACTCAAACTTTCCAGAACTTCTATACTGAGAGTCTGGGAGGTATTTCTGAGTACCGTTGATAAAATCTTCTGCACTTGTTCTTGGAGCTACAAGCTGATTAAAAGGAGTGTTGGGAGCAGAATTTCTATAGTCTACTCTATAGTTTGGAGCTAGGGTAGCATAAGAACCTTCACTTGGCTCATACTCTCCTTCTTCGTTAATGATTCTATTGCCTACTCTATAGGTATCCTTTAGCTTCGCCGTAGCCCCAGTGAGTCCACTTTCTTTTCCTACAAGCTCTGCTTGAGCTTCTGTAACAGCCTTAGCCATTGGAGTCCCAGTTAGCTTCTCGATCTCTTTATCTATATCTTGTTCCCCAGGATTCTCCTTATAGAACTTATCCAGAGTATTTTGGTTCGCTGCCTCTACTACTTCTGGATTGGTGATAGGCATAAATTTAGCAGCGCCCTCTTTAGATAAAGAGGAGATAAAAGTTTGAACCTTGACCCGCTGACTTTTGCTTAGGTTATTATATAAAGCTCCCCTTCCAGATGAGGTTGGAAACTTCTCTGCTTTCTCTGGAAAGAACGTAACTGCTACCTGATGCCGCATCTCCCTTTCATGTATAAGAGCTTTGATGCTATCAGGATCGTCCTCGCTAATAAGAGATATGAGCTTGCCTGGTCTAGAGACTACCTTTTCACCATTAGGCATATCTGCTCTAGTCTCTAGGTCATTAACAAAAGGCTCTCCTCCTACCGCAAGCTTAGCTCCATTAAATCTAAGTACAGCCCCATGTATAGCTCCAGCAAAGGCTAGAGCATAGGCCGCATTCTTAAAAGAATCCTCCCAAGAAGCTCCCTCGCCTCTGTCTAGTACAAATACTTGTCCTGCATTATCTAAAGCAGCTACAGCAGTCTTAAAACCTCTACTAAGAGCTGCTCTCTCTGCAAGCTTAGGCACTACGGCTTCAGTAACAGCCCCAATCTTTAAAGCTTCTCCCAACTTACCAATACCAAGAAAAGCAGGCGTAGCTCCTACTAAATGCCCTGCTGTATTAGCAGTCCAATCCATAAACCCCTGTTGAGGCTGGAAAGCAGATAAAGCATCTGTATTTACTCTATGTGCATAAGAAGCATAGGCATCAAAAGCTCCTGCAAGCCTCTTTATAGGATTACTAGGACTCTGGTAAAGCTTACTCGAAGTATTAAAAGGAAACCTTAGAGTATTAGCTACAAGGGTAGCCGTATTTGCCACTTCATCTGCAATTCCAGAAATAGCAATATTAGTGCGCCCAAGTCTGGGTCTATCATCTACAGCTTGAGCAGGATGATCTATAGCATTCTTCTTATAAGCTTCATTATAGTTCTGGAACTCTTCTGGGCTAAGAATATTTTTGGCATATCTCGAAATCCACTCCCCTTTCTCTGGAGGCTCAATTCCATTAGCCCTAAAAGCACTTATCACATGAGTATCATATATCTCCCCTAGCACTTGAATCTTATATTGCTTAGGGAGAGTCTTCCATTCTGGG
>JACTVF010000408.1 GCA_019695435.1 Methanoregulaceae archaeon
GATTCCTCCATCTTCAGGAGTTAACCCATATCCGGAATACCGGCTGATGGGGTACAGCAGCAGCAGACCCTCCTCCTTCGGTCGCTGTGCCCGTGCAGCTTTCCGATCTTTTAATCCTGATTTAACTGCTTCCTGCATTCCAGCCATCTGTTCAGGAGTAAATCCAACAGTTTCATCTTTGGAATCGCTGATGACACCGAGACGGTCTGTATTTTTAATTCGCGTACGGCTGAGCTGCCAGATTTTTTGTCCGGGTATATCCCATACAGCCACACCCAGTTTTTGATCAGGTTCAGCCCTTCCACGGATTGCTACAGTCCATCTCTGTAATTCCTTATGCCCTAACTGTTTTTCAATATACGCAGCAATGAGAGTGGGTGAGAATTCAACGGGTTCAGTACCAAGCATCTGATAATTTTTAATGAACGAGAGCACCTTGGATGCGCTGACTCCGGTCCACACCGGACCTTTATTATCACCGGAATCCGGCACCCCAAGCTCCCTGAGGAATGAATTGAGATTCTTCAGGTTCGCCTCTTCCTGTTTTTTCAGTATTTCCGGCTGACTCAGAGGGAATTTCACAGTTTCAGTACTTTTGTCAGAATAACTCTGCGAAACCATCTCGGCTCTGGCAAACCGGGATTTCAGATGGCTTGTTACCAGCATTGTCGGATGGGAGCGGATCCGGATTCCTACTTTTAGAGGAGTGAGATTTTCATCTTCATAGACCTGAATATCCTCACGGATCTGCCGTTCCACAAACGCGAGATCGCTGAAGTTCCGGATAAGATCCCGGGTTGTGTAAATCCTTGTAAGATCCTCATATCCCTGACGGAATCCGAACCACCGGCCCATCTGAAGCAGGGTATCGTACATATTGGTGCTGCGGACGAAGTAACTGACAAGAAGACCCTCAATAGTGAGCCCCCGGGATAATTTGTTGCCTCCGATTGCTACCGCTTTGAGATCCGGTTCATTCCGGTAATCCAGAACATGGCCTGAATCACTGTTGACTGTCCTGACTTGGATGGATTCAAGGAAGGGGCCAATACCGGGTTCTATTGATTCAAACGGAACATCAAGATCCGGATACCGTGAACGGATAACAGGTCTGAATTCCTGTTCCCACCGCAGTTTAAGGATCTCCTGAATCCCTTTGTCCCGCTGATATCGCCATTCATCCCGCAGATCATTGAGATGCTGACGGAATTTATCCGTAAGCACCCGCTGCTCTGCGACCAAGTGGCTTGTGTGTACTAGCATGGTTGCAGGTTTTTTTCCTTGCCCCCGGAATGCCCGTGCCGCCCCTCCCAGTATAAAATCCAGAAGAGCACTTTTTAATGAATCAGGAATTTCGGAATGATCAATGGCTTCCAAATCTGCATCAGTAACGATTTTCAGAATATCCAGACCTGGTTCCTGTTCAGTGGCAGGGCCGTCAGAAATTCCGAATAATTCCTCGGCACCGTAATATCCTGGGGGTTTTGGAAGATCGATAATGAAATCCTTCGGATACAGGTCACTGGAATAATCGGGATGATACATATCATGAGGGATCAGAATATTTGCAAACGGAGTAGCTGTATACGCAACGTATACCGATTTTTTGAATTTATTGAGTATCAGGCGTATTCTTTTATTAATCACCGAAGGATCTTCAATTTCTTTCTCTTCGATATCTTCTTCTGTCTGGTAGGTCCCGCTTGTATCGATACTGGCCTGATCCGCCTCATCGTCAATGATCAGAACCGGAATTGTCTGGATTGCATCGGCAGGTGCCTTGTCCAGCCAGGAAAGCAGCCTTTTCAGAACAGCGCCATTTTTCTTGATAACCAGGAGAATCGGCTGTGGTCCCTGTAGTACGGCAGAGTTTGCATTTCCTGCCTTGAAATCGCCCTTCAGTTCTTCTTTGGTAAATTCGACCCATTGTTTCCCCGGAGGGGGCAGCGGCACTGAATCTTTTGTAAGTCCGGGGTAACCGACCAGTTCTCGTTTCAACCGTATCTGTGTCTGAAGACGCAGACCGTTATCTATCCCGGAGAGAACAATAATCAGACGATATCCGGCATCTGCTGCTTTTGCAATGAGGGCAGTGTAATTTGCTGTTTTTCCGCTTTGAACATACCCCAGAACAAGTCCACGGGTTTTGAATTCAGGGGATGACGGATGAGGCAGTTGTCTGAGTATTTTGTCAGTCGCATCATCAACACCCTGTACAATTTTATTGGACCAGCTGTTCTGATCAACCCAGTACTGACGGAGTGATGTCCAATAATACCAGTCAGAGCGATCTTCTGCCTTCAGCCAGTCTTCTGTTATTTCACGGTTTTGAATGACATGCGCAGGTTCGAGGGTAATGATGTTTTCTTTCTCAAGCTGTTCAAGAATACGAGCACGAAACTCAGGAGGGATCAGGGGATTATTTACTGCTTCATCCCTTGGAATTTTCAGATCGATAAACCTGCGGACCAGTCCCAACGATTCATCAAAATTCATAAATTATCATCAGATATCCCTTTTTGCAACTGCTCACGTAATCTATTGAATAAACGTTCCAAGACACGGATCTCAGCTGGGGTTGCATTCTTTTTCAATTCATGATAAATTTCATCGAGTGTCCAATTTTTTTCTGCACCGAGACACTTTTCTTCCTGAATAACATAGTGGGGCGATGCCTTACCTCTCGAAATTCTAATTCCAATGTTATCCGGACCAGCCTGTGAATCACTTATATGAGGCAGATTCTTGGAATCAGGAGTACTTCCTGAAGCAGAACCGGGAAAAATCTGTTTTTGCTGATGAACCTCCGATTGTGAATATGTAGTCAGAGATGGTATGGCTGGAGATGATTTTTCATCATTATCATAAATTTCCCTTGCACGGCTCACCAGCGGCTGGGT
>JACTVF010000409.1 GCA_019695435.1 Methanoregulaceae archaeon
TACTGGAGCAACGGGGGCTACTGGAGCAACGGGGGCTACTGGAGCAACTGGAGCTACGGGAGGAGGCGGCCTCCCCGTCGGGACAATGGATACTGTCGGGACGACTATTTCCGTTACGGCGAACCAGACGACGTGGAATCGATCAGCAGCTGCAGGCGGTAACACCTACAATCTTCCTGCCGATACGCCACTTCCTTATGAGCACATCATCGGGTGGCAGAGTGGCGGAGCACCAATCGTGAACGCTCCGGCCGGCGCACATATGTTCAACCCCTATTTGGGAACGTTGGTAACAACATTTACCTACGGCCAAGGGGTTAGCGAGTCCTATGTCTGGGCTTTGGACATTACGGACAACATCTACTGGCCGATTTGAGAGGGGCAAAGCCGATGCGTTTTTCATCGATCGCAAAGATCTTGGTGCCGACGGCGACTGTGGCTCTTGGCGTCATTGGATTCGCCATGGCAGATCGGCCAAACCCTCCCGGTTCGGGCGTCGTCACGCAGAATGCCGCTGGAGTGCAGGCTACGTTGTTGTGCCCTAACGGGGCATACTACACTTCAAATGGCGATGCGGGGTGCAATCCTCCAACGCAAGACCTTGGAGGGACCGCACAAAGCGTGAACGTCTTACAAGCTTCTGGCGACGGGGGGACGAACGATTTCGGACAACAGACAGGGAGCTTCACCATCATCCCGCAGGAAGTCATCTCGGGGCATGAGTCGAACGGCCCTGTCGTTTCCGACGTCGCCGTCTCGTCCTCCTTCACAAACGATGCAGGGACAACCTGGGTCACTGTTTGGGGGCCGTTCACTCCGGCTGCAAATAGCTTTAGTGTTGTCGAGCCGGAAGTAGCCATTGCCGACTTCTCGGGTGATGCCGGCTACACCTTCCAAGGCAACTTTGTCGATTGCAATGTAAAGTTTTACGTGCAGGGGATGCCCAACAGACAGATCGAGTTCGTAGAAGGCTCCAGCATGTTCCCCGTCACGACGGGGGCGACGCCTGTGCAGGCCCTCACACCATTCGGGTGCCACAACATGACGGGGTGCACGAACGCGACGGGCGACGCGGGGTGCGTTGTCGGGCAGTCCATGAGCCCCGTGACGGGCTTCCAGGTCTCCTACGACGGTGGTGTGGACGGAGGGGTTATTGTGCAGGCTGAGGGCCCCTACCTGTGGAAGAGCACGACGCCGGGACAGGTCATCCGACGCAAGCAGGGCTCCCCTTGAAGAAAGCCCTCGCATTCCTGGTCGCAGCGTCGCTGCTGGCTGCGCCGCCAGCGCGCGCCGAGTACCCGTTTCCAGGGCGCTCGTGCGATCCGAGCACGTCACCCGTCGTCTTTGCCGTGGGAAACGTCTCGACATCCGGAGGGACCGTTCCGGTCACTGGCAAGAACTTCCAGAGCCCGCAGTTCATCGCGAACATCGGTGGCGTGCCAACGCAGCTCACGACTCTCGCCTGGACGTCAACGACAGCGACGCTCATTGCGCCGCCCGCCGCGGCCGGAACCTACACAGCGTCCGTCTACAACCAGGACTGCGGGAACAACGTCTACCCGGGCATCCTCTCCGTCATCACAACACAGACGTGTAGCTCGCAGTTCGGGGCGGCACTCAAGGCGGACTGGATCGCGGCCCATGCCCAGTGTTCTGGCTCGTGCGCGGCGACGGGCCCCTACGTCACGAATTGCACGAACGGCCAGTGCGCCACGCAGGTGTGCGACGAGAGCGGCAACGGCAACCATTTGATCGTGAACGGGTGCCTCGTCGTCAACAGCGACGACACGAACTACCAGGCCGCGAACGTCTGGACGTTGAACCACGACGGAGGTTCCGCGAACTTCGGCAAGGTGACGTCCTTCGCGCTCGGAGATGCGGGGACGGGCCTGTGGTCCATGGCCGCCGTGAACCCCATCGCCCTCCCTGTCGCCGGGTACGTCTTCACGAGCTACACCAACGGCTCGTCCAACGAGATGTACCTCTACCTGGCCGACTCGACAGCCTCTGGGCCGTACGGGGTCGAGCTCGACTACAACTCAACGACAGCGATCACGCCCGAGCTCACGATGGGACCAGCGATCGTGATGGCGGGGAGCGATGGCGGCACCATCGGTGCCATCATAAACAACGAGTCCCTCGTCACGACGCCCTACTCCACGGTCGCCCCCGTGACAGGCCAAACGTTCTACGTCGGAACGACCAACACGACCAACTACTACCACGGTTCCTGGCCAGAAATCTGCGTCATCAACCGAGCGCCGTCACTCGCAGAAATCGCGACAGCGACCTTCGGGTTCAACCTTAGGTACGGGGTGACTCCAGCGCCGACGCTGACGTCAATGACTTCGGCGCTAGCCAACACAGCCGGCGCGTGTTCGAGGATCACTGGGACAAACTTCGAGCCCAACGCCATCGTCACCATCGGCAGCGGAGTCGGCGCCGCGACCGTCGTCGACAGCGGGCAAGAGTACATCGACATCACGATTCCGTCGACGGCAACGGGCACCTATGACGTGTCCATCACCAACCCGAGCGGCGGATCTCCGACGTTCGCCGGAGCGCTTGTTGTCAACTCGACCCAAACCTACGAAAACACGCTGTGCGCGACGGAGTACCTCCACGTCAACGGCTCCTATACCTGCGTCGGCGGAACGTGCGCTGCGGGCTCGAGTGTCTCGGCCTGGCTTGATGTCTCCGGACTAGGGAACAACTACACGCAGGGGACGTCCGCCGACCAACCGACAATCCACAGCCTCACGGACGCCGCCTTCAATAACCAACCCACACTGATCTCCGCGGGCTCGCCCACACAGATGTCCGTGGCCTACACGGCAATGAACATGCCTGGTACGCCGAGCGCGTGGTGGACCTACGTTGTCGTCAAGCTCGCCT
>JACTVF010000410.1 GCA_019695435.1 Methanoregulaceae archaeon
CGTTGCATCAACCGGCTGAGGTTGCGGCTAGGCTTACCCTTCACCTACTGAGAAAATCCTTCGCCCGCCATTTGACTTTCGTGTCTTTTGTATTATGCTTAATACAGACAAGCAACCGGAGCAAACCACCATGAGCAAGCCGAGCGACCCCGTTTTGATTCGCGTTTGGAAGGGCGACCCCGATGATGTTTTCGCCTTGTTCCCGACCGACCCGGCCGACAACTACGGCCGCCTTTGCACCAGCTACCAGCACATCGGCCAGCACAGCAGCGCGGACTATGACCTTTGCATCCGCAAGAGCCGGCCCGCCACCCGCCGCGAAGCGGCCCCGCTGTTGACCGAATTGCGCCGGATCGGCTACAAACCCCGTGTGCTTCAGCGGGCAAGCCGACGCCACCATGACCAGCGCCTTTCGGCCGCGCGAGGTGTGGCATGAGCAAAGCGACCGCAAAAGACGTGACCGAGTTGTATCAGGCCGCCCGGCAACTGCTGCTGAATACCGAGCGAACCCCGTTCCTGGAAAAAAGCCTTGACCGGGTTCAGGATGCCTTGGAGCCTTTTGAGAAGAGCCGGCGGGCCGCCCTTGACGTGGGCTGCAATGACGAGCAAGCCCTTTACGTCATTCCGAATCCGAGCGGATACTCCTGCCTTGGATACGACGTATGCCTTCAGCGGCACAACGCCCTTGCCACCTGGCTGCGCAGCGAGAAGCTACAGGCCGACGATCTACCGCCGGAAGCGCGGGGCACCGTCCGGGGATACAAAGCCTATCAGACCCTCTTGCAACGGGCCGCCTCTTATTGCCAGCGGAACAAGCTGCGTTGCCCGGCCGAATTGACGCCGCAACTGATCGGCTTGGAGGGCAAGCGGGTGGAGGTGGTGGACCGCCACGGCGAGCGCCGCCGTTTCATCGTCGGCAAGTCTACGGGGTGGCAGCCGTGCCACTTGGAAATCGCCCGCCGCAATTCCAGCGGCGGCCCCGCCGTCACCGGCGCGCCGTTCCAATCAGTTCGCATCGTGGCCTAACACAACCGGAGCAAGCAACATGACTTTGCGAGCCATCATAACCGAAACGGCCCCCGTGGGCAGAAGCCGCCGCTTCCACGTCGGCGTGGCCGGGGAAGCCCCGAGCGGGAAACACGTCTATCGGCCCCAATTCCTGCGCGCTGGCCCGTGGTGCAAGACAACGGCCCGGATTCACGCCGCCCGCCTACAGCGGGAACTTGACCGGAACTTGCACGGGCATTTGCTGGGGTGGCAGCCATGATCGAAGCACCGAAAACAATCACCCTCTACGGCCGTGGCAAGCGGCGCTATCCGGTTGTCCCCGGCGTGTGGGCTGATTGCCTCAAGGAGGCCCGCCGCCTGAAGGCATGGGCCACGCGAGTCAAGGATGATCGCAAGTGGAAGGCTGGGGCGTGTCAAATGAGCTTGGAACATCTCGCCCATGTTCTCGCCACAAGCCTTACGGACCTGGCGAAAGAGGGCTACCGCTACCTGGAAATGCGTGCCCACCTCGGCAACCCGCAATGTTGGGACCGTCCGGCGCGCGTGCGCTGGCTGGAACTGGGTGGACGCATTCGCCGGCCGCGAAAACTTACGAAACTGGAGCAACCAAAATGTTACTGAGTGTTACACCCCGAGAGTTCGCAACCATCCTGGCGGCCCTGCGCTACTGGCAGGCGAGTGATCGAAGCACCGCCAGCAAAGCGCCGGAGTATGACATAGCCAGCGACAGCGGCCAGTTCGAGCCGCCGGGCAACGACGAAATCGACACCCTTTGCGAGCAACTGAATACGCGGGTATAAGGCCGGCTGACGTGGCAGGGAACAAGCAACCGGAGCAAGCAACTATGACGAGACTCTTGGCAATTGTGAGCGAACAAGGCACCGCCTGCTACGAGGCTTGCCTTTGCGAACACTGCCACGCAAACCCGGAACACCGGGCCGCCGTGGAAAAGAAGGCCGCCGGTATCAGCGACATTCCGAACCCGGCTGATTGGCAAGACGCGACGGGCAACGATGCCCTGGCGTGCATCGTGTGCGGCCATCCGAAACTGCTGGTATGGGTGCGCGTCGGCGACATGGGGGAGTACGAGTCTTTCGATTCCCTTGACGACGCCCTCGATTACCTCAACGAGCTGAAGGCCGGGGAAGTGACCGGCTGGGTTGAGGGCGGCATGGGCGTCGGCATCGAAACCGTCAACTACCACGGATACGACTTCGTTTCCCTTTTCTGGGGCGATGACGATGCCAACCTGACCGCGCATCTTGACGCGGAAGAGCGCATGGAAGTGGAAGAGGGATTGGAAGAGGTTTACATCTAGCTGAACACGGCAACACAACCCACGGGAGAGAATCTTATGGCCGACCGAATGCCCGCAGAGATTTGGATTGGGGGCAAGCTGCCCCGCAGTTTGTTGGACGAGTTCCCCATTTCCGACTTGCGGTTGGATTGGGACGAAACTCCCTTTGACTCTGCATCGGAGCAAAGCATCCTGAGCACCCGCGACGAGAGCGGTCTGCTCCACTTCGCCGAGTGCGAAGCGGCATGGGGTGAGTTCGAGGAGTTGGAAGGCTGGTTGCGGGAGCACAACATCCCGTTCAAGCGGCATTCGTCCGGGAAGTATGAATACCTGCCGGAACTCGTGGAGTTTCGGCCGGACCTGGGCGAGGAAATCCAAACCATGACCACGGACAGCGGCGAGCCGCTGGTTTCCAAGAGTGAGCTGGTTCCCATTCTTGGGAGCATGGCAAGACTGCAACGGTCCAAGCGTTCGCTTGACGCGCAGGTCCGGGCCTGGAAAGGGTTGGCCGACAAGCTGGTCAAGCTCGTGCCGCCTACGCTGCCGCCCC
The DNA here is from genome assembly GCA_019695435.1 of Methanoregulaceae archaeon. GTDB lineage: Archaea > Halobacteriota > Methanomicrobia > Methanomicrobiales > Methanospirillaceae > Methanoregula. The sequence continues at coordinate 2,856 of JACTVF010000410.1, forward strand.
TGCCACCCTTTGAGATTGTCGAGGGTTGATCCCCTT
>JACTVF010000411.1 GCA_019695435.1 Methanoregulaceae archaeon
TACTGAGTTGCAGCAACTCCGCGCTGCGATTCGGGAGAAGGCGGGGACGGAATTGGCAGACAGAATTTATCAAATATCCGCGTTTCTGAATGGCGAAGGTGACGCCGCCCAGATAGCCTCAACACAGCTACGCGCTATCGCATTCGACGTGCTCTCCCTGCTGGCAGAGATCGCCAAACTGGGGGGAGGAAAAATGAAGCCGATTCCAAGGGCCAAGCATGTTCTCTTGTCGAGCGGTCCTGAGGGTTGGTCGTTCTGCTCATGCGGAGCGAAGACGGGGCCAGTCGGCACATTCAAGGCGCAGCGGGAATGGCACCGAAAGCATAAGCGGATCGCCAAACTGGGGGAAGAGAAGTGACGCCTGCAAGCGGTTTTGCGGTACATTAGACCAAAGGAGAAAATCGGATGCATACTGTTTATGAAGTTCACCCGCCAATGTCCAGGGAAGCGATAAATCAAATGCGCCACGAGTGCGAGATGGAGCCGGCAACCTTCAACTACGAGGACCCGACACTGGAGATGCAAACTGATCCGCTTTGGACCGCCATCTGGAACGAGATCAAAACATGGGACATCAACGTTCCAACGGAGTATGCAGGGTACTGCGGAGCGACGGGCAACCATGTCACGGCGATCTACAAGGCGATTAAGAACGCGGGGATAACGGTTTAGCGGGGGTAGGGAGGCCATAAACGCAATGGACAGAGAGTTCGATCCACGGTCATGGGTAAGCGAGGTCACGGTTTTCAGCGAAGGCACAGACGTGAAAACCGGGGAGAAGAAGCCAATCACCGGGCCTGATGGCGAGGTCCAGCATCTGGCAACGGCTTTCCGAAACGACGGAATCCGCTTCATCTCCTACGGTTCGACACCAGTAGAGGCTCGTACTAACCTTGATACGTATCTCAATCCGGTTTGCAAGTGCGCCGTTGGCGGGGTGGATGACTGCCCGATTCACACGAAAGAGGGGAGATTTCGGTGAGTGTACTGATGGTTCCAGCGTGGCGATGTGATTATCCGGATTGCGGTCACACATGGCTCAAAACCGGGAAAAAACCGCCAGAGAAATGCAGTAAATGTCGCCGTCGACACTGGTGGATGAAAGGCCCAGCGGTTTCGCGGAAGCCTCGCAGGGCCAAAACTCCGGCAAAACCGCGAGTAAGTGAGGAGAAGTAGATGCCCCCACCCGAAGAGAAATGGCTCATGCCCGAGTTCATCACCTACTGCATCGCCGGATTCGTGCTGGCGGTTCCGCCGTCGTTTCTGGTGGCGTGGCTGATTCATCGGAGTCATGCGTGGTGGGTGTGGCCGATCGTATTTTGGTTGCTAAGTCTTGCGGTTTGCGGAGGGTGTATTATTATCTCTTGCATCCGCAAGGCGATCCGAGGCGGGATCGAAGAGACGCAAATTTAGGGGGAAAACCGCATGAATTTGGGAGAGCAACTCGACAAAACCGTTGCGGAAGTCATTCGCACCATCCTTCTCCAACACCGGCTCGGTGGAGTCGATGTGAAGGGTGTAACGCTCTCCATCAACTTGGGAGATTCTTCCATCGTGCAAGAATTGAAGACGGATGCCCGGAATGATCCCTCCGCCGAAGACCTCGACGCGGTTTCCGCGGACCATCCATTAGCTTACGGAACCGGAACCTGGACCCCGCAAGAGAAAGCCATGTTGGGCCGGGATGACAAGGTTTCCGCGAAACCGCCCAGCGGACCTGGACTCACCGACAAACCCTAACGGTTTTCAGCAACAATCACGTAAAGGAGAAACTGCCAGTGCCAGAACAAGCCCAACCCAATCGCCCTCTCGCCGGAACCGAACTGCGGAAAATTATTGCAAGAGACGTCAACGAACTTCTTGAAGGAGACGGGATGTTGGCCGGCCACATCGCCTACAAGCGCGTCTCCTACTCGGTCGTTATCAAAATCATGACCGACAATCCCATGCTTCCTGGCGGCGGTTGGAAGACAGAGACACGCAGCCGTCCTGCGACCAAGGCACAGATCGCCGAAACCGTGGGCGTGGAAGCGATTGAGACTTTCCCACTTACCGGAGAACAGTCCGAAGACCATCTGGAATCGGGAGTGGAGCGGAAGCGCGAAATAATCTCTCCCAATGTCTCCCGAATTATGAACGGTTTGCCGATCACCGTAACCTCACGAGGACCGGATGGCGAAGTGAAGGAGCATCAGGTAACCTACGAGGACGAGACGCTGCCCGAGGATTTGGAAGGCCTGGCCGACGTCGTGACCGACAAGGAACTGACGCCGGAAGAGACCGTCGCGGTTCCGGAGTAGGCCGGTGTTGGGTTCGTGGTTTCCGGGTGTCCGCGTTTTGGTCTACTTGCGCTCAATTGCGCGGTCGCTCTCGCGGATTGCGGATGCCTTGGAAGCGTTTAGTTTGAACGCTCCCAAGCGCAGTAGGCGAGGGAAGGAACCGGACACGGAGATTCTCAAGCCAACGGTCAAGGAGTGGAACGAGCAGTGGCGCGAGAAGAACGCGGATATACTCTTAGGGAGAGATGAAGAAGAGGAACCATAACGTGCCCGAACCGTCGCCAAAACCGCAAGATGTTTTCATTCCTCCCAGCGCCAAAGAGGTCTTCGACTCTCTTGTGCCTGAACCGGAGACACGGTTTCAGAGGGTCTGTCGCGAGCAGAAGATTACGCAAGAAGCGTTCAACAAACAGCCCCGCGTAACCGCTGCGATGAACGATCTCCCAGGTACGGGCGGTTTCGAGGTACTGCCAGAGTATCTCCGAGGCAACGACGACGCAGACGCAATCAAGTTCATCGAGAAGTGGGACACAATCCCGCTGGACGATAAAGAGATCATCGGTTTCGAGGGCGTGTGCGCAGCGGCTGGCGTCTCGGGAAAGAAACTCTT
>JACTVF010000028.1 GCA_019695435.1 Methanoregulaceae archaeon
GGCCGGAAAACACGGCCCGGGCGCAAGGGACCTTCAAAAAGAAGGGATGGGAAAAGGTAAGCCGTTCAGCGCCATCCCTGTTCTCCTCTCATGTCGGCAACTGTCTTTGCGCTCGTTTTTGTCCGGGAAGTCCCTGATATACCTGTTTATTATGGGCCCGCCCGCCTTCCGGTCTCCCACATGGTAAAGTTTATATTACAAAATGTAAAATAAACTATACAGGATGTTGGCCTTACATACCACATCTGCACGGAACCAAGGAGAATTACAATATGAAATCACCACAAAATCTGGCAGGAAGCATTGCAGTACTTCTGTTTGCCCTCGTTATCCTGGGGTTTGGGATAAGCCCTGTCAGCGCAGCGGCGGGAACGTGGCCATCCGGCAACAGTACCGCGATGCACGGTCACTGGGGTGGACAGCATTTTACCCCCAACAGCACCCAGCGGTATCAAATGACAGAATCGTTTATCACCAATCTCCAGAACCAGGGAGTCGACGTAAGCGCGGTACAGTCTGCGCTCCAGAACAACGACACGGCCACCGTGAACTCGTGGCTGAAGTCGTATTTCGACGCGCACCCGGGAACATTTGGCAATATCACCCATATGCAGAGAGGCCATGGCTTTACGGCGAATGCAACCGCCCGGCAGACGCATCTCCAGTCATTCATTACCCAGCTCCAGAACAAGGGAGTTGACATAAGCACGGTACAGACCGCGCTCGCGAACAACGACACGGCGACAGTGAAGTCGTGGCTGAAGTCATATATGGAAGCGCACCCGGGGGCATTTGGCAATACCACCCATATGCAAAGGGGCCATGGGTTTACGGTGAATGCAACCGCTCAGCAGGCGCATCTCCAGTCATTCATTACCCAGCTCCAGAACAAGGGAGTTGATGTAAGCACGGTACAGACCGCGCTCCAGAACAACGACACGGCGACCGTGAACTCATGGCTGAAGTCATATATGGAAGCGCACCCGGGGGCATTTGGCAATACCACCCGGTCGCAGTGGCACATGAGAAACACGACCGCCACTCAGTCGTCATAACGGGTCGATCCACCCCGTTCATCCTTTTTCCCAGTAGTCCGAAGATATCCTGATACCGTGCTGCGGCGATACTGCCGAGATCGCTCTTTTACCAGAAAACAGTGCCGGACCTGACCGGTACCTGTGCCCTTCTTCCCGCACAGCAGGTTTTTCCCCTCTGAACTGAGGGCTGGTCCCCAAGCTCGTCACGGGTGGTGAACCCATTCTAACGGTTGCGAGGTGCCGTTTGTGCCGGGGATGCGGATTAGCAAAAGCACGTTAAAAGAGGAAGTATTCGAGGATCGGGATCGTCGCAAGGCAGAGGAGCGTGGAGAGGAAGACCCCCTGGGAAGCAAGTGTCGAGTCCACCTTGTACTCCTCCGAGAGCAGGACCGAGTTTGCGGCGACCGGCATCGCGATGAGGAGGACCGCGACGCCGAGGACGAGCCTGTCGGTGATAAACGGCGAGAGCACAAGAAAGGCGATGACCGGGATGATGACGAGCCGGAATGCGGTCACCAGGTACATCCGCCAGTCGCCGGCCAGCCGTGCGGCGGGGAGGGTTGCAAGCAGCGCCCCTACGACAAGCATCGCGAGCGGTGTTGTCGCTGACCCGATCAGTTCGAGTCCTGTATCCACCGGGGCAGGAAGCATGTAGCCTGCGAGGAAAAGGGCAAGGCCGATAAAAGATGCCACAAGGCCCGGCGAGAGCAGGACTTTAGGGTCGAGTTTCCCGGGCCGGCCCCGGGCGAGCAGCCAGACGCCCATGGTAAAGACAAGGAAGTTGAAGGGCAGGTTGAAGAGGATCACGTAGAAGAGCGAACCGGGGCCGAGGACTGCCGACGCCACCGGGATGCCCATGAACATGGTGTTCGGGAAGACCAGCATGAACTGGAAGACCCCTTTTTCGGCCGGTGTGGAAGGGAGGAAGTGGCAGATGAGGATACTGATAAGGAACGCGGCGAGGTAATAGCCGCCGGCGACCAGGAGCATGCTGTCGACGATACCCATGGTCTTTGCCGTGTCCGGCACCTGCATGCTGCTGATGGTGATCGCCGGGAGGGCGACATTGACGAGGACATGGGAGATCAGGTGGACGCGGTCGCCGTTCAGGATGCCATACCTGCGGGCAGCAAACCCGATCCCGATGATGACAAAGAGGGAGAAGATTGCGATAAGGATGGTGATGAGTTCCATACCAGTGTCTCACGATCAATCCGAATGATGGTCTTTTCCTGTCCGGAGCAGATGGCACCTGGGTTCCTTTCCCGGCTGACACGCATGACGTCCTTTTCTTTTAAAGAGGCCGGTTTGATGCACTGCCGGTCTATGCCGGCAGAAGTGTTGATCTGATACGGACATATAGATTAGGAAAGAGCCAAGGGGAGTGGCCGGGCGTCCTCAAAGAGTCGCGTGCACGTTGTTCCCTTTTGTGATTATTTTTGGGTTCGTCTCACAGGTTCCCGTGGCCGCTTCATGATGTCGGGCCAGAGCCTTTCATGGGGCAACAACCGGCAAACCAGAAAAAGGGGTGGAGATTTCTGTTCCCGCATCCCGCAGGCAGGCTTACTCCGCCGTAATCCGGTCGTAGAAGAATGCCGCTACCACCGCCCCGATGATCGGGCCGATGAGGTAGATTGGGAAGTATACCCAGAGGCTGGATCCCCCTAAAAGGCCGTCCATCACGTACGGCCCTAACGTCCTTGCAGGGTTGAGGGATCCCCCCGTGATATTGCCGGCCATCGTGATCATCGCGGCAACGGTTAGCCCAATGACAAGGCCGGCAAATCCCGGCGGGGCACGCTGATCTACGGCGACCCCCATGATAACGAGCATCAGGACAAAGGTCGCGATTGCCTCGACGAGGATCGCCTGCCCGTACCCGATCCCCGGAAACGGCGAGGTCGCCCCGAGCCCGCCGATCGTGACCGCTGATGCACCGAGCGACAGGTACAGGAGCAGGCTCCCCGCCGCAGCACCGATACACTGCGAGACCACATACCCGACTGCATCAAGAGACGGGAACCGTTTTGTCGCCCACAGGGCAAGGGTCACCGCCGGGTTGATATGAGCACCCGAGACCCGGCCGAGCGTGTAGATCACGGCGGCAATGATGATCCCGAACACGAGGCCGATCGCGAGCCAGTCGCCAAGCCCCCCGAGTTCACCGATCCCGACGTTGAATGCAGCCGCAGGTTTTGTGCCAGCCGCAAGCAGCAGTGTGATAACCGCCGCCCCGGTACCGAAATAAACCAGGAGGAACGTCCCGACCCCCTCTGCAAGGCAGCGGGAGGAGAGCGACGCCATCACTTACCCTCTCCATACGCCGCATTGCAGTCCGGGCAGAGCATCCGCGGCATCTTCTTTGGCAGCTTACGGGAGGGGAGCGGGTACCCCCCTTCCCAGACATCGATCTCTTTTCGGATCGTGTGCTTCATGCATGTTCCCATACCGCAGGCAACACATACTGCCACGGCATCGCTCTCTTTTCCTTCTTTTGCACATATGTAACACTTCATCATCTTCACCTGTTTTTTTAATTCCACCCTGTATCAGACGGCCTCTTTCCACTGGCAGGAGCAGTGCCGGAAGTCCATGAGCGCGGCAGAGGCACAGTCCTTGCAGATCCGTGCGGGGGCAGCGGCGACCGTTTTGTTGAGCGCGATGATGTTGGTCATCAGCGTCGCGGTGACCGGCTCGCTCGTTAAGAGGCACGGGTAGTCGGCAAGGCGCATCATCGCCGAGAACCGCACGGTCATCGCACAGGCAGGGTACGCGTACCGCTGCGGGTTCGCGATCACATCGTTTTTGAGGATCGGCGAGAGGTCCACGTTAAACCCGCCCACTTTTGGCGTGAGTGCCCCGGGCGTCCCGGCCTGCATCCGGCGGGCCTTGTCCACGAGTTTCCAGCCCCGGTACACCATGTCCATGAAGTCGCAGTTGTGCAGTTCGACCGCTGCCCCGCGCTTCGGGTACAGCTGGACGTAGTTGTGGTATCTTTTCGTGAGCATGTCCACGACCATGATCGCGTTGAACCCGTCGAGTTCGAGCAGGTACTCGGCGGCGCTCGCGGATGCCCCCGTCGCAAGCGAGAGCACCTCGTTCTCGGTCTTGATCTTCGGTAATGCGGCATGAAGGGTCTTGTCCATCACCTCGGTGACCGATTCAATGACCGCCATGATCACGTCGTCCTTGCACATGTTGTACGTGGACTGGGCGATATGGTGGGCGATATCGCCGACGCAGTAGGCGGGCACGGTGACGATATTGCCGTAGTGGACGTCATCATCGATAGCGGCCTTTACCGCTCCCGTCATCTTCGTGCGGTAATCCTTCATGTACTTCCGGCAGTCAAACGAGGACTGGCCGACGCTGTCCATAAGTTTTGCCTGGGCCGCAACCGGCGTTTCGTAGATCGACTGGATCATGGCGACCTCTTTTTTGACCGCATCGGCAAGCGTCGCGCCGCTTTCGACCGCATGGGCAAAGACATCCCCGATCCCGTAGGAGGTGTTCATGCCCCACGACTTTGCGGCGAGGATTGCCTGCTTGTGGGCGACCGGGATCTTTGTTGTCTTTAAGATCCGGTTGACGATGTTGCTGCTGCTGCCCGGGATAAGGGCAAAGTCCACGACGCAGGTCGGACCATAGAACCCCGCGTAGCGCCGGGCCGATTCCTTTCCTATCAGGGCCTCGGCCTTCCCCACAGCCTTAACAAAGGTGTCCACGCTCTTTTTAAACGCCGGGTCCTCGTCATAGAGTATCTCCATGATGACCGGCGTCTGGTAATGCTCGACATAGGGATCGTCCTCGGGCCGGATGGTGGTGGTGAGGTTTTTGAGAATGGTGTAATGGGCGTTGACCGAGTCCTTGTGCAGGGCAAAGACCGCCTTGTTCTGGCTGCCTGCCGGTTTCATCTCCTTTACTGCATCGACGTAGGCCCTGGTGTCGTTAATGACAAATTTCTGTCCGCGCTTCTTTTTTATCTGGTTCACGTCGGCGTGCTGGGCAGCCATCGCCTCGGTGATCATCTTTTTTACGATCTCCTGCATACGTCATGACTCCCTGGCACCCCTCAGGGAGGTGCCTGTAAGGGAAGCATAGTCAGATCATCTATATTATTCTTCAGTTCTGACACGGCGCGGTATCAGCCGGCATTATCAGGGAGTGTTTGGGGAATCCGGCTTGCACCACGTGAAAAAAGGATCTTCGGGAGGGCCTGATGCTGGGATATCCGAAGGGTCCAGGGAGGTGTGCAGCGCCGGATTATTTCCCGAAATATGCGGCGACCTCTTTGAGATGCTGCTGTACCGGGAGACCCTGCGGGCACTTTTCCTCGCACTCGCCGCACGCCAGGCAGCAGGAGGCAAATGCGGGAACACCGCCGAATATCCCGCCAAGTGCCCATGCATAGATCCCGCCGACCTGATCTTTTGCGTCGTAGATATGCGCCTGGTTGTAGTACTCGAAGCACCCGGGGATATTCACACCGTTTTGGCAGGGCATGCAGTATTTGCAGCCGGTGCAGGGGATCTTTATCCGCGAGGTAAATTCGTCCCTGACCCGTCCGATGACCGCGAGATCCCCGCGGGAGAACGAGCCGGGCCGCCCCTTCTGTGCGTACGCGATGTTCTCTTTGACCTGCTCCATGGTGGACATGCCGGAGAGGACGACGGTGACCTCGGGATGGTTCCAGACCCAGCGCAGGCCCCACTCTGCCGGGGTATGCCGGACTTTCGCACGGTCGAAGATCCCATGGATCCCGGGCGCGTCCTTTGCCAAGAGGCCGCCCCGGAGCGGCTCCATGACAACGACACCAACGCCCCGTTTTGCCGCGTACTTCAGCCCCTTTGTACCCGCCTGGTATTGCTCGTCCATGAAATTGTACTGGATCTGGGCAAACGTCCAGTCGTACGCATCGACGATCTCCTTAAAGACCGGCAGGGCGTCGTGGAACGAGAAGGCGGGGTACCGGATCCGGCCGTCGGCAACGGCCTCGTCGAGGAACTCGAGGACACCGAGCTTTGATGTGTTCTCCCACGTCGCTTCGTTGAGCCCGTGGACAAGGTAAAAGTCGATGTGATCGGTGGCCAGACGTGCGAGCTGTTCGTCGAGATACTTGTCCATGTCCTCCCTTTTCGTGATAAGCCAGCTCGGGAGCTTGGTAGCAAGCTGCACTTTCTCCCGGTAGCCATCGCCAAGCGCCCTCCCGACCACCGGCTCGCTCTGGCCGTCGTGGTACGGGTACGCGGTATCGACATAGTTCACGCCGCGGTCGATCGCGTACCGGATCATTGCCGTTGCCTTTGGCTCGTCGATCTGCCGGTTCTCGAACACCGGCAGGCGCATGCACCCGAACCCGAGGATCGAGAGATCCATGGGTGCCTTGGGAAATTTCCTGTACAGCATGAGTATCCTCCCTGAACGGTTTTTGTTTATGCCCCGGTAAGGCGCGGGGGTATGAATGCTTTTCCGGGCCGCCTGGTCAGATCCCTTTTTTGAGGCTGCAGGCAAGGCGCAGCGAACTGTTCACCATGTCGGTGAGGTCTTCCTGCGTGTACTGGTTTTTCTGTATCTGTGCCCAGTCCTTGGTTGTATCCTCGTCGTTTTCACCGACCCACGAGGCGATCGAGACCTCGGGGCTGTGGAAGCCCATCCAGGCAAAAAAATTCAGGAGGTTGCCTGCCACATGCTGCATCCCGTCCACGTGGCCGATGATGATGAGTGCCACGACCTTGTTTTTGATCATCCGGTTGCCGAACCACGAGTACTGGTTCTCGATGCAGTTCATCCGTTCGACAAACTTCTGGACGAGCGCCGAATGGTTGTTCCACCGGATGGGAGTGGCCAAAAAGAGGACGTCGCAGTCAAGGACTGCCGTATACACGGTGTCCATATCGTCGTCCTCGTACTTCATCGTGGACTGGCAGGGATAGGTGCAGTACTCAGGGTTCTCCGAGTAGTTGCCTTCGCAGTCGTAGATCTTCAGGTCTTTGAGCCTGATGAATTTCGTTTCGCACCCGAGACTTTTGCACCGGTCGAGTGCTTCAATGAGCAGCCGCTCGGACTTGGACATGCCCGGTTCCTGCCGGCTCGATCCCGAGATCCCGACCACCCGGGTGCCTTTCACGTTTTTGGGGTCAGGTGCGGTGATCGCGCCGACACCGAATTTCCGTCCGACCATGGGAGATGGCATACGGTAGTGTGGGTACGGGAAGGGATATGGATTTGTCCTTTTGGGACTGGTGTATTATACCGGATTCTTTTGCGCAAACCGTACCCCCATAAGAAAGGCCTTTTTGCAGTCCTTCGGGAATACAGTTTTTTTGCGCTCTGCTTTTTTCTTTGCGTCAAACATCGTGCAGAGCACCTTTGAATAGTCCCTAACTGGTACGTATCGTATGCACAGAGATGCTCCGAGTGCCCAAAGAGCCCGGCGAGGACGTTTTCGTTCGTGGCAAAGTGCAGGGTATAGCCATATTCTTTTACCAGGTTCTCAGGGATGTTCATGGTGTAGATGAACCCCGTCAGGATCTTCCTGGGGAACAGGGTGCCGTGCGGCAGGGTGTAGGTCAGGTACGGGAACATCAACCGCTCCAAGAATGACCGCATCATACCGGTATCGGTCCCGAAATAGATCGGCGATCCGAGGATGATCGCGTCTGCGTCCTGTTCAATTTTTTTAAGCAGAGGGGTGAGGCCGTCTTTTACCGCACACCTCCCGTAACTCTTCCCGCCGAGTGTCTTACAGGCAAAGCAGCTGGTGCACCCGGTATACTCCAGATCGTACAGGTGGACAAGTTCGGTCTTTGCACCCTCCGATTCCGCTCCCTTAAGGGCGTGTTCTACAAGCGTTGCGGTATTCCCGTGTTTTCGCGGGCTTCCGTTGATTCCGAGGACATACATGATTTCGTACCCTCTTTTTGTCAGATCGATCGCCCGACCCCACCCTGTTCACCGCAGCCGGGCGGGCGCATTGGCGAGGTATAGCGGTGTCTCACCGGCTTTGTATCTCCTGATGTTCTCCGCGAATGCCAATGCGATGCCTTCATACGACACGTCCGTGACGCCGGCGATATGGGGGGTGGCAATGACATTCTCACGAAAGATCGGGTGGGTCATGTCCACGGGTTCTTCCCAGAAGACATCGAGCCCGGCGCCGGCGATATGTCCGCTTTTCAGGGCAGCAAGCAGGGCATCCGGGTCAAGGAGCCCGCCCCGGGCCACGTTGACGATGAAGGCGCCCTTCTTCATGGCGGCGATCTCTGGTGCTCCGATGAGGTGGAACCGGTCCGGGGTGTAGTTGATACAGAGCACCACGTAGTCGGCCTCCCCGACCGCCTCGCGGAGCCCGGCAAGGGGGAAGGAGCGGATGATATCCACGCCGGAGACAGTCCTGCCGGGGTGGTCGTCCACGGCCGTGATCCTGACCTTAAAACCGGCGAGCCGCCGGGCGAGTTCCCTTCCGACGCCGCCAAGGCCGACGATGCAGACCGTTTTTCCGAGGAGTGCCTGGCCGGTTGGTGACCCCCACGCGACCCTGGTGCCCAGTTCCCGTGTCGCTCCGATCTGGTTCCACCTCCGGGAGAGCATGAGCATGAGGAGGACCGCGTGTTCGGCGACCGATGCGGCATTGCCGGACTCTTCGCTCGGGATGCGTGCGACCATGACACCGTTTCTGGTCGCGGCTTCGATATCCACGGTCTCAAGCCCGACGCCGTACTGCTGGATCAAACCAAATTTGCCCTGCCGGATGAACGCCTCGTCCACCCGGCTGACGAGCGGCACGACCACATCGGTGTCTGCGATATGGGGGCCGAGTTTGTCGGGAGGGAACGCGAGGATCTCATCGTCTGGCAGAAGTGCGGCGAGCCGTGTGCGGGCCTCAGGGAAAGCCTCGCCACAGAACAGGATCTTCATGGTTATTTCTGGTAGGATTTTCCGGGTGATCAGTGCATCGGTTGGCAAATCTTAACGGCGGGGGGCTCACTTACTGCAGTGCCGGGACCGTTTTTGCCCACGTCTCGACCCGTTTCCTGGTCGCATCGCTGCCGTACGAGGAGATCGTGATCCGGTCGCGTGCGACACTGAACAACCAGAGCGTGTCGTCCGGGTCATGGCACTGGAGGGTCACGGCGAAGAGGTCGGCGTCGGGGGTATGTTTTGCCTTCCCGCGATGCGCCATCGCATTTGCGGTATTCGAGACGACGGCGGCAATCCCGTCCTCGTACCCTTCGAGGGTATCGTAGATCTCCGAGCTTGACCCGGTCTGGAGGCGGCCGGCACCGATATACACGAATTTCGCGGTGTACATCTCCCGGATCTTCTCGACCGGCGGGTGGTTCCTGCGGCCGGTCATATACGATGTGCACCCGAACGGGTTTTTCATGATGACGGATTGGACGAGCGCAGTAAACGCCCTGATGTCGGGAAAGGGCGTGGGGAGGTAAAGGACGGCACTTCTTTTCTCTGTCTTCGGTCTGAATGTGGCCATGGTGATCAGCACGGGTATTTTTCACGAAGCAGCGGGGCCGTTTTTGTCACCTGCTACCTGCAATAACAGATGAACGGGCGATTGCGATACATAGTTTCCGGTTACGTTTGCCGGGCAGCCCGGGCACCCTGTTCATCCCTGAAAACCGCATCGTTTGCCGAGCAAAATGAAGGGGGGTCGCACAAAAAATGACATGACCCCCCCTGTTTTGGGGTTTGATCGGGCCGCTTTTTTAGCATGCCGGGTCTGTTTCCCGACCGGCTAAAACTTGTTTCACGTGCGATTATTTACGGTGAAAAACAGGGGCGGAACCGGGGGGCCGGGATCGCGGGATTTTCAGGGCCCGGGTCGGGCTCTTAAAAAATGGTGTGACCCCCCTCCCCCATTTCGCAATTTTTGGCGGGAACTCTAATTTATTCTATAACGTAAAAATGGCGGTATTTTGAACTCAAAACAGGCTCGTACTTGATAGGGGGGTCATGCATAATTTGGTGTGACCCCCCCTTGATTGGAGGGGGTGCGGTGGGGTCTTTTCCAGAACGCTCTTGGGGGCTAAAGCCCCCGCCGCGTGGGCATCCCCCGGTTGCGATGATGCATCAGAAGGTAATACAGTATCATCGCAATGCGCAGGAGCGGTCGGGGGGACAGGCACTGTCCCCTCCGTCAGATAATTTGTCAACAAATAAGATTTTTACAGTGCCAAAAATTACCAATCTTTTAACTCCTCTTCTTTACCTGTTATTTCTCGGAAAATTGGTCTTCCGCCTAAGACCGAAATTGAAATATCAAACTCACCTCTTATGATTGGCATATTTTCGGCCAATAATTCGTAGGAAATTTTACACTTTGATTCAAGCATATTTATGTGACTTTTAAAATGTACAGTACCAAGGTATGTTTCCATTGTTGGATGAGGAAATATCAAATATTTTTGGCGATCAGTAAAAATCCCCTTCACATAAATTTTTGAATTATCGTCTCTTATAGTTTGAAATTCATCAGTACAACGCACAATAGTTGCAGGTATTGACTCGATTTTACACAATATTTCTCGTGCAATGGATTTTCCAACGTTTTTTACATAGATATCCCATTGGATCTCAAGGTAATTTTGTTCGGCATTATTAACATGAAAGTGATTATCCGTTAGATTCATACTCAATTTGGGTCTTCTTCTTCGACCAAAACAATCTGCAACTTCATACCCTTCCATCGGCTGTTTTTGAAAATTCAGCCTTTTGTAATATCGGTTATCATGAGCCATATAGGGTGGATTATCACCTTGAGGAATATCTATTAGAAAAATTCTCTTCGAAGGATCTGATGTTTGGGCTATTGGAATAATTTTTAATCCATCAATTTTCGGATAAATAGTTGAAAACAATCTGCTTTCTAATGATTCTTTTTGGTATTCGGTTGAATTGCCCCAAGTAATTCTTACTGGTAGTTCATCTCTTTCTTCGACTCCAAGAATTATTAATCCCCCAGCAGAATTTGCAAATGCCGAAACATGCTCTGACAAATCATTATCTTTAAATTTTTCAATGCGTTTGTAATCGAGGGTTAAACTTTCCTTATTTTTTTGTGCAATAAAATCTTGAACATCCGCTTCAGAAAGTTCTGATTTACGGAAATAATCTTCAATGAAACCCATAAGCACCAATTTAATAGTCAATTATATATGAGTTTTGTAGAATTTTTTATCAATTTTAGTTAAAAAATTAACAGTTAGCGGAGTGTTTAAAAAAAGCGTCGTGCAGATATCAAGTATTTATTTTGTCAATTTATCTATCCGATTAAAACTCTCAAAAAAGGAATAAGTCCACCTCTCGTGATCACCCCGGCAGCGGCATCTTCGTCGATTCCATATTCCGCTCCATCTCTAGGATCTCCGCCAAATGAGCTTTCGTGGACGGACCCTTGGGCACCGCTTTGCAGCCGGTCGCCCTGCTCGTGGATTCATCGTAGGTCCCGATCTCCCGGGCGAGCACGATCGCGTCCGCCTTGTCAAACCCGATGAGCGGGCGGTAGACCGGGATTGATGCCGCATCTGAGAGGACGACGAGATTGTCGAGGGTCTGGCTTGCCACCTGCCCGAGCGACTCGCCGTTGACGATGCCCTTTGCCCCGACTTCCTGTGCGATCTTCTCGGCAATCCGGTACATCCGGCGCTTGCAGAAGAGGCAGGTGTACTTCTCCTGCCGGCTTCTGATCAGTTCCTTTTTTGCCGCCGCCAGATACGGGTCGTGGATCACCCGGAGCTGGATATCCGGCTGGTACTTCCGGAGCACGCTCACGACCCTTTCTGCCCGGGCGAGCACCGTCTCGTCAAGGAAGGTGTCGAGCGCGACAAAGATCGGCACGATCCTGCAGCCCCGTTTCATCATCATCCACGCTGCGACCGGGGAATCAATGCCCCCGGAGACGAGTGCAACGAGCGTCCCCTCGACCCCGAGCGGGAGGCCGCCGACGCCTTTTATCACGGTATCGTACAGGTAGCACTCGTCCTGCCGGATCTCCACGTGGATCTCCACGTCGGGCGCGGCGAGGTTCACCTTCAGGTGCGGGAACGCTTTCCTGACGAGATCGCCCAGTTCGATTGCCTTGTCGTTCGAGGAAAAACTGTGTTTTCCCACTCGTTTGATCCGCAGCGCAAACGTCTTTGCCGCAGGAAGGCCGTGTGCCCGGCCGTATTCAATGAGGGCGGTTTCGAGCGGTATGTCATGGGGCACATGCTCAACCTCCGAGAACGAGACGATCCCGAAGACGTTCTTCAGCAGCCCGGGCTGCACATCACCGGTGAGCCAGATCCTGCCCCGCTCGCTCTGGATCTTCAGCTCCGGCATCAGCAGCCGGATGTTGTTCATCAGGACACGTTCCCACTGCCGGCGCACCGGATCCGACTTCAAAAATATCTCCGAATACCTGACCAGCCATTTCTTCGTCATCGCATCTCACCTTGTCTTACCTGTAACCGGCCTGTTTTTTCGTCTTTGCCGTTTTCCGGACACGTTCAACTTCTTCTTTTCCCTCAATCCGCAGGAGATAGGTCCCGTGGCAGGGTTTGGTATAGGGAAACGTGATCTTTTCCCCGTTCTCGATGCCAAGCGCAATGGGCGGGAGCCCGATGATGTACTCGTCGAAGAGCTTGTAGCCCGGTTCCACGTACCAGACCTCAGGGTAATTCTTCTCCACGTACTCCCGGCACTCCTTGAAGGAAGCGCCCAGCGGGAGGATCTTCTCGTACTTTAAGTTCTCGATACAGCCCATCCAAGCACCCTGGTGATCTTCGTTTTGAGCTGCGCCGGGTTATGCACCGCTTTTTCCGTGATCGTCTCGCAGGGGAAATTGATCTCCGCTGCGAGCGGCTCAGGGTCTTTCCCGAAGACGACCACGACAACCCGGCTCTTTGGGAGCAGGTGGCACATAGTCGCCGCGTACGCGATACCTGCATCGTTATGCGCAAAAACGATGCAGAGCGTGCAGTCCCGTTTTCTCTCGACGATTTCCCCGATACACGTCTCCAGCACGAGCGTCTTTCCGATATAGACGCTTTTCGGGTCCGAGACTTTGAGGAGGCCGAGCACCGAGGGGTTACCGGTGACGAGCACGTCCGTTCCCCGTTCACGGAGGCCGGATGCGACATAGAGTGCAAGCGCCTGCTGCACCGGCACCTCCGGGCAGCCGAGCACGATGATCGCCGTTTCGGGCTGTGCCACCGGATCGGTCATAGGCTCTCACCGACCTTCTTTGGCTGTACGCTGCTGCATGAGGCGCAGACGTGCTCCGCATCAGCTCCCTTGAACGGGTGGTGGCAGTACGGGCAGGTAAAGTCGTACTCCGTTCCCTCGTACGGGCAGATGGTCATGGAGAGATCGGCGAGCGGGTGGCCTTTTGCCCGGATCTCGAACTGCTTGTACCAGCCGAACGGGGCCCGCTTCACGGCAATTCCCTCGCTTTTCAGTGCCGTATCGAGCCCATTGAGGATCTCAAGCGAGACCGCGGGCGAGCCGAGCGTGCTCGTCAGGTGGGCATACGGGTAGATGAGGACCCGGTCCACCTTCAGTTTTTCAAGCCGCACCAGCACGCTCTGTTTGGCGCTCTCGATGACATGGGCGGGGTTCTTCTCGTCGAGTTTTTCCACACAGCAGAAGAGGACGACGCACTCCTCCATGCAGTCCTCTTTTTCCGTAATCTGTTCTGCCATCTTTGTCTTCTTCGTGGCGTGGTACCACATACGGTCTGCATGGATCGAAAGGATTTTCACGGGTTCTGCCTCCCGACAAGGGTGCTGATCGCGTCGCTCGTGATAAGCCCGATCACATGCTGGTCCCCATCGATGACCGGGAGCGCGGAGATGGAATGGGCCTCCATCTTCTGTGCCGCTTCCTCCACGGGTTCGTTCTCGGTGGTCGTGACCACGTCCCGGCTCATGATCTCGTCGAGCCAGAGAAAGTTGGACGCGACCGCCTTTGCGATATCCCACGAC